>QEUZ01000001.1 GCA_003577355.1 Chloroflexota bacterium
CGGTGGCGTAGAACGGGTTCTCGAAGAGCGGTTCCGTGCGGTACAACCCGTCTTCGTAGACCAGCCCGGCCGTGGTCATGAAGCGCCAGAAGACATTGGCAACCTGATGGTCCAAGCCGGGGGCCTGGACACGATAGGCAGCTGTCACCCCGAACGCGGCCAGGGCAGGGTCGTCGCTGAGCTTGCCGTCGCGGCTGATCCGACGGGTGATGGTTGCGCCGTCCGAGGCAGCGGCGTCGGCGAGGTGGCCTGCGAAGCTGGCGTAGGTTGCACCGTTGGGGTCGTCAGGGTCGCCAGCGATATTTATTCCAGCTGGCGAGCGGGCCTCAAAGGTATCCGGGCCAAGCTGAATGCGTCCGGTTACCATCTCGCGCGCCAGCAAGCCGTTCGTGATGAACCAGATATTGCCCGGGTTGGCGCGTGGGTCGCTGCTGACCTCCATGCGGCTCTTGTCGAAGTACTGGACGTCGCGCATCCCGCCGGGCGCATCCTGGGCCGGTTCGGAAACTACGCCGGTCAGGGCCGGCCCCCACATCCAGGTGCGTGTGATCTTGCCGGCCGCGACTGGCTTGTCGGTGCGCTTCCAGGTGCGGCCCAGCGCATCTCTGGCCGAAACGTCGAGCGATACGTCGGCAGCCTGCGTTGCCGGCGCAGGCAGCATCCCGACGAAGAGTACGACTGCGATACATGCCGCAGCAGTCTTGCGGAGTGTTCGCGGCGCTCGCGCGGTCACACCACACATTGTGCAGACTCCCCCACGGTTCGCCCGTTGCCTGCGGCCCCCGATCCGCGGCCCCGGGTGTTTGGATACGCCGATGATACGACAGAGGCTGCGTTATGGATGACGTGCAGGCCACAGAACGCTGGTCGCTTCGGCTGGTGGAGGGCATCGACAGGCACATGGCGGCTCCAGGTTGGGAGCAGCCGGGGCCGCCGGTAGCACCCCTGGCCGGCACGCACAGCTCGGGGACGTGTGTTGGGCAAGCGCTACGGGGTGGGGCTGGCCGTTGGGGTTGGCGTGTAGATCGGCGGGGTGAAGGGGTCGGTTGCCCGCCGGGCATTGGGGTCGTCCGGCATGTTTTGGGCCAAGTTACGCAAGGCGCTCCAATCGCCAATGAAGTAGAAGCCCTCATTGATGATTTCCGCGTGCAGGAAGGGGGCGATCGTATGTGAGTAGATGTCGCTCGCGTCGATCTCCTGTCCGAGACGGGCGAGCGAAAGCACCTGGCCCGGCGACAAGTCGGTGCGCACGGCGTCGCCGATCTCTGAGATCAGCTCGGGTAGTTTCGAGATAACTCCTGTTACCAGCACGCGGTCGCGGATGGCGAGTAGCACCTGTTGCTGCCGGCGGTTGCGGTTGAAATCGCCGTCGTCGTGGCGTGTGCGCGCGTACCGCACGGCGGTCTTGCCATCCATGCGTTGCAATCCTGGCGAGAAGTAGATGCGGGTGAAGCCGTAGTCTTCGGTTGGGTACTGGTCATCTTTGAGGATGCCGGGTACGTCGAGGGTGATCCCACCCAAGGTATCAATGACTGTTTCAAGGCCGGCGATGTCAATTTCAGCGAAGTAGTCGATGCGGATGCCGAAGTTGAGCTCGATCGTCTGCGCCGCGAGCGTCGGCCCTCCACCGGGGATGCTGGGGTTGAGCTCGCCGAACGGGTAGGCGGCATTGACTTTGGTGGCGTAATAGCCGGGGATCTCCACCAGCAGGTCGCGCGGGATCGAGAGCATATCGACCCGCTTTGCGACCGGGTCAACCCGCACGATGATGATGGTGTCGCTGCGCGGTGGGCCTTCTTCACCAACACGCGCATCGACGCCAAGCAACAGGATGTGCACTGGCTCCTCGCCAGTCCACGGCGGGTAGGGGGTTGCCGTCGGTGGAACGGCCGTCGCAGTTGGGTCGCCGGGTTTCGTTGCGGTGGGCGGCAGCGTTGGCGTCGGTGTCGGCGTGAGGGTGCTGGTGGGCGCTGGCCCCTGAGTTGCGCTTGCCACGCCAACTGGCGCAAGCGTTGCCGTTGCAGCCGGGGTCCCTCCTGGCAGGGAGGGAGGGGTGACGACGACTGAGTCGAAGTGCTCGCGGACCACCGGCGTCACGAACACCTTGCGGGCAGCTTCGCGCGCCTCAATCGCAACTGGCACGGCAATGCTGAGCATCCAGGTTACGAGGGTGAGCGGCAAGGCCGCGACGATCAGCCAGGCGATCACTCGGGGGCCGCGCTGGCGTTGGACGCCTCTGAGCGGTGCTGGCACTGGGGCGCTGCGCTTGCGACGCAGTGCGAAGCGGCGCCTGGGTTGCGTCGTTTCCGGTACTGGCGAGAGGTGCAACGGGTAGGCGGGATCCGGCCGGGGCTTGTTCGGCCGGGGAAAGTTGATATCCCAGCGAGTGGGTCGAACGCGACGTCTCATCGGTACCGATCGCGCGCCAACTCCCGCCGCGGCAGGGCCGTGCGGCGCAACTGCGTCACTCCCTCAGGCCGTACACCCGGCCATCTCAACGGTATCATGCTGGCAGATCGAAACGGTCTCCCCACCGGAGCAGCGCCGTCCGCCATCCACAGAAGGCGGTGCGACGAGGTGCGGTTACGCTGCCCCGTGCCCTTTCACGAACTGACCGGGGGTTGCCCGTGTGTGTTCTCCGTCGCGCAGCACCCGTGTGCCATTTACCCAGACATCGCGCACGCCGACCGATAGCTGGTGCGAATCCTCGAACGTCGCCCGGTCGCTGACCGTTTGGGGGTCGAAGACGACGACATCGGCAAACGCGCCAGCCCGCAGCAACCCGCGGTCGCGCAGCCCCAGACGGTCCGCTACAGCGGATGTCATCTTGCGGATGGCGTCTTCCAGCGTCAGGACCCCTTCTTCACGCACGTACTTGCCCAGCACACGGGTGTAGGTGCCGTAGGCGCGCGGGTGGGTTGGGCCATTGGGTGCAGCCCAAGCTGGGTCGAGGCCACCGGCATCGGTCGAGATTTTGACCCAGGGCTGGCGCAGCTGCAGAGCGAGGTTCTCCTCACTCATCGAGAAATAGATCGTGCCGATCAACTGGTTCTCGGCGACCAACAGGTCGCAGGCGGTGTCGATCCAGTCCTTGCCCCAGTCCTGGGCAATCTCGGTCAGGCGCATGCCGTTGTACTTGCGCAGTTCCGGGCGCTCAAAACCGACCGGCATCACCCCCTCCGGTCCGGCCCAGGTTGCCATGGCTTCCCAGTCACCGCTGGGATGCAGGACCTCTTCGCGGATCTGCGCGCGAATGTGTGGGTCGGCCAAGTTGTCGAAGAACTTCCCGTCGGCGGCAAGCCAGGGGGGCAGAATGGACGAGAGGCCAGTGCCGTTGGCGATGTAGGGGTACATGTCGGCGGTGATGTCGATGCCGCGCGCGCGTGCCTCCTCGAACATCGCGATGGCGGCCGGCATCTTGTGCCAGTTGCTCCGACCGGCGGCTTTCAGGTGGTAGACCTCGACCGGGATCTCCGCCCGCTCGCCAATCTCAATTGCCTCGGCCAACCCCTCCAGGAAGGTATCGGCTTCCGAGCGCAGGTGGGTGATGTAGACGCCGCCCCGGCGCGCGGCGACCTTGCAGACTTCGACGATCTCATCGGTGTCGGCGAAGTTATCTGGCGGGTAGATCAATGCATACGAGACGCCAAACGCGCCATCCTCCATCGCTTCTTCCATCACGCGGCGCATCGTCGCCAGGGCATCGGGGTCGGAACGCCCCAGCTCCATGCCGCGTGCGTACTGCCGGAGCGTGCCTCCGCCGAGGAAGGAGCCAACGTTCGGGGCGACGCCACTCGCGACCATCGCATCCAGCCAATCGCCGAAGCGTGACCAGCCGAGCGCCTTGCGTCGCCATTCCTCGTTCTGCTCGGTGAAGATGCGGTGGGGAATCGGCTCGTCGAGCCGCCCACCGAACGGCGCCGGCGTCCAACCTTCGCCCATGATTTCGGTTGTGACCCCCTGGGTGATCTTTGAGAGGCAACGGTTATCGATCATCAGCGGCACAATCGAATGGCTCTGGATGTCGATGAAGCCGGGGCAGACGACCATGCCATCTGCATCGACAACCTCGTTGGCCGCCTCGCTGGGGATGCGTCCCGGCGGAGCGATCTCAGCGATGCGCTGCCCGGCCAACGCGACATCGCCGTAGAACCACGGGTTCCCGCTGCCATCCACCACCCTGGCCCCGCGAATCAGCACGTGTATTGCGCTCATGACCCCTCCCGCTGCAGGTTCGCCAGCCATCCGCCAACAGCACGGTAGCATAGCCGGGTGGCGGCGAACATTGGTCGAGCGTACGCAACGCTGGCGGACGGTACGGCCCGTTTCGATTCTGGTTCCTGGTAACAGGAACAAAAAGGAACGAGCGGCCGCCCCGCTGGGCTACCAGGAGGAGCGCTGTACTGCCTCCGGCTGCTCAGGTTGGGGTGGCATCCTGCTTGGCCTGCGCGACGTCGCTAGTCCGCAGGCACAGCAGCCTGCGGGGCGCTGGCAACGATCGCGGCAAGGTCTTCCCAGAGCATCGCCAGGTAGCGTTCGCTGTGGGCGGCGCGGAATGCCTCCATATTCGCCATGACGGCAGCGAGGGTTTCCTGGGGCATCTGCTTGTAGTTGCGGTTGATCCCCTCCAAGTGCGCGTTCTCCTGGGCGAAGCGGCGGGTCTCGGCGGCCATGTCGTCGTACATACGGGCCGGCCGCTCGATCAGCGCACCAAGCTCATTTCCTTCAGCATCGAGCAGGATAAAGACAGGGATCGGCTGGTAGCCGTCCTTGCGCAGGTAGTTGGCGGCAAGCTCGCGATGGTTGTTGCGCAACAGGATGCGCACCTCGACGTTGTCCAACTCCTGGGTGAGCCGCATGACGGGTGGGATGAACTGGGCCGAATCACCGCAGTAGTCTTCGGTGAGGATGAGGAAGCGTAGCGGCCGGCCGCCAAATGCTTGCCGCAGCTCCGGGGTGATGATCGTCTGCGCAATGCCGTTGTCAAACTGCTCGCGCCGCTGGGTCATCTGCTCCAGATACGCTTCGATAGATAGTGCATCGTTCCAGTAGTCCGCTGCGCGCATTAGGTTGCTCCATTCCGCTCATCTCGCCCCGCATTGTATGACGCATGATTGCCTGGGTGCATTCCGCCGCAGCGGCTGGGCAGGCGGCAGATAGGAGGGAGAGCGCATGCCTGAGCCACTACGTGTCCCTGAGTTCACGCGTGAGGTTGCCCAGGAAGCGGCGCTGGTTGCTGAAGCGCTGCCGTATCGCATGGAACGCGGCATCGACCCAGAGCGGATCGTGTGGGTCGACGTTGCTGGGCGCGAACGCATTGGCATTGCCTGGGTAGCAGGGGGGGAGATCGGGCCGCACTGGATGCTGGCACTGGCAAACGCCGACCGGAGCAAGGTGACCCGCAACCGCGTGCGTGAGGTCATCCGGCTCGTCACCGGAAAGGCTGCGCCATTCGAGCTTGCTCCGCCGTTTGACGGCGCCCCGCACATGACGATGGTGCGTGTGCCACAGATCAGCTAACCTGCCGCTGGAGAAACTGTGGGAAACTCACGCGATACGGCGTCTCTGACGGCATTGGACCGTGTGGGAAGTGGAGCAGCACTGCAATGGAGTATCGCAAGCTTGGCAGGACCGGGCTGAAGGTTGCCCCGATCTGCCTGGGTGGCAATGTCTTCGGATGGACGGCGGACGAGCAGGCATCGTTCGCTGTGCTGGATGCCTATGTCGAAGCGGGTGGCAACTTCATCGACACCGCCGATGTCTACTCGCGTTGGGCGCCGGGCCACACCGGAGGTGAATCCGAGCTGGTGTTGGGCAAGTGGTTTGCGGCGCGGGGCAACCGTGACAAGGTGGTGCTGGTTACCAAGGTCGGAAGCCCGATGGGCGATGCGCCGGGTCAGCGCGGGCTCTCGCGCGGCTGGATCATGCACGCCGTCGAGCAATCGCTCCGCCGCCTGCAAACCGATTACATCGATGTCTACCTTTCGCATTATGACGACCCGGATACTCGCCCGGATGAAACGATGCGCGCCTACGACGACCTGATCCGGGCGGGAAAGGTGCGCTACGTCGGCGCATCCAACTACAGCCCGAGCCGGCTGGTCGGTGCGCTGTGGGCGAGCGACCGCAACGGCTATGCACGCTACGAGCTGCTGCAACCGCTGTACAACCTCGCGCGGCGCGAAGCCTACGAGCGCGAGCTGCAGGCGGTCTGCCGGGAACACGAGCTGGGGGTCATTACCTACTCGTCTCTCGCCAGCGGCTTCTTCTCCGGCAAGTACCGCTCGGATGCACCGCTGCCGGAGTCGGCGCGAGCTGGCGGTGTCCAGAACAACTACATGAACGCGCGTGGGTTTGCCGCGCTGGATGCGCTGCGCGAGGTGGCCGCCGGCCACAATGCGACGACCGGCCAGGTTGCGTTGGCCTGGATCCTCTCTCGGCCAGAGATCACCGCGCCGATCGCCAGCGCAACCACGGCGGACCAAGCCCGCGAGCTGGCTGGCGCGGCGGCGTTGCGGTTGACGAGCGACGAAGTCGCGCACCTGGACCAGGTGACAGACTGGCGGTAGCGTCCAATGCACGGCACTCCCCCCTCGCCGCCACCGGCGAGGGGGAGCAATCGTTCACGCTCGGCTCTTGCTCCGGTTGGGTCCGACGGTGCCGGCGTGGCTCACACGTGAAGGCGACCAGATGAGCGCAGACCTCTCAAAGTATCCGGTGTACATCGCAGGAGTCGCTGAGTCCCCGCTGGGCGAAGTCCATGACCAGACGGAGCTCTCCATGGTTGCCCTGGCTGCCCAGGAAGCGCTGGCCGAAGCTGGCATGACCCTGCGTGACGTCGACGCCATCTTCACGAACTACATGGGTGAAGAAGGCAGCGTGCAACTTGCCGACTATCTTGGGTTACAGCCGCGCTACGCCGATTCGTCCGACATGGGCGGCGGCTCGTTCGAGGTGTTCTGCCACCATGCCATGCTGGCGCTGGCGGCTGGACGCTGCGAGGTGGCCCTCATCGGCTATGCCAGCAGGCAGCGCACCCGTCGCTCGCGCGTGATGGCCTGGCAATCGCCAGGGTTGGACCTGATCGCGCAGTTCGAGACCCCCTACGCTGCGCCCATGCCAATCGGGCAGTTCGCACTGGTTGCGGCACGGCACATGTACCAGTATGGGACGACGCCGGAGCAGCTGGCCGAGGTTGCTGTAGCCGCGCGGCAATGGGCGCAACGCAACCCGAAGGCCTGGAAGCGGGAGCCGCTGCGTGTTGCGGATGTCCTCGAGTCGCGGATGATTTGTAGTCCGCTGCGGCGTGACGACATCTGCCTGGTGACCGATGGCGGCGGGGCGGTCGTGCTGACGACGCGCGAGCGGGCGCGGAATGCCGCCAAGCGGCCGGTTCGCGTGCTGGGGGCAGGAGAAAGCCACTTCGGCTGGTCGCTCACTGGGCGGGACGACATCACCGTTTCTGCTGGGGTCGTCTCCGGCCGCGAAGCGTTCGGCATGGCGGGCATCACTCCGGCAGATGTCGATGTCTTCCAACCCTACGACGCATTCACGATCTCCGTGCTGATCGCGTTGGAAGACCTCGGGTTCTGCGCCAAAGGTGAGAGCGGCGCGTTTGTGGAAGGCGGCGCGCTCGCGCCTGGCGGCCGCTTGCCGAGCATGACCAGTGGCGGCGGCTTGTCGTACTGCCACCCCGGCGCGCTGGGTATTCTGTTGTTGATCGAAGCAGTGCGGCAGTTGCGCGGTGAGGCGGGCGAACGCCAGGTGGAGGATGCCGAGATTGCCGTTGCCCACGGCATTGGCGGGCTCTACGCCTGTGCGGCGACTGTGGTGCTTGCGCGGGACTGACGTGGCGGCGTCAGCGCCAGGGTGCGAGCAGCCGAAACGTGGCCCTTCCTGGGCGTGTAGCGGCCGTCGCTGGTGATCTGCAATGTCCGGGCAAGGAACAGGCGCTGTAACTGGCCAAGCATAGGGTGCGCCCCCGGCACAGCGTAGACCGACGGCGTGACCCGTTGCGCCGTTGACAAGCATTGACTCGATCCGGCGGGGTTGACATCTCGTTCCCCGCGCGGTGCGGGGGTACATGTATGCTGTCGCAAGTGGGCCACAGTTGGCGTGAGAGGGGCGGGCGATGGACGCAGATGATCTGTGCTACCTGTCGGCGATCGAGTTGCTGGCCAAGTACCGAGGTGGTGACGTTTCTCCAGTAGAAGTTACCGACGCGGTCCTGGAGCGCATTGCGCGGCTCGACCCGCAGATCAACGCCTTCGTCACCCTCACTGCTGAGCGTGCCCGCGCCGATGCGCTGGCTGCCGAGGCGGCGTACCGCTCCGGCGACGCCGTGGGGGCACTTTCCGGCGTCCCGATTTCGATCAAGGACCTCACCCCGACCAAGGGCATCCCCACGAAGATGGGTTCATTGCTCTACAGCGACAACGTGCCGGATTTCGACCCGCCGTTTGTGGAGCGCGTGTACGCCGCAGGTGCGGTGATGCTCGGCAAGACGACCACGCCGGAGTTCGGCTGGAAGGGCGAATCCAGCAATCGGGTAAATGGCCCCACGCATAATCCCTGGAAGCACGGCCTCACGGCTGGTGGTTCCAGTGGGGGCGCCGCTGCAGCTGTGGCAGCCGGCTTCGGCCCGCTGGCGCAGGGCAGCGACGGCGCAGGCTCGATCCGTATCCCGGCCGGATTCTGCGGGGTGTTCGGGTTGAAGCCGTCGTTCGGGCTTGTCACCTACTATCCCCCCAGCCCGATGGAAGTGCTCTCGCATCTCGGCCCGCTGACCCGCACGGTGCGTGATGCAGCGCTGCTGCTGAATGTCACCGTCGGTCAGGACCCGCGTGACCGCAACTCGTTCGACACCGGCATCGACTACCTCGCCGCGTGCGATGGCGATGCCGCAGGGTTGCGGGTGGCCTGGTCGTCTGACTTGGGCTACGCGCCGGTGGACCCTGAGGTGCGCGCGATCACGACGGCGGCCGTGCACCGGTTGAGCGACCTGGGTTGGCACGTCGAAGAAGCTCACCCGGACGCCGACGACCCGTGGGACATCGTTGACACGCTCTGGGCAGCCGGCCAGGCCAACCGTCACCGCGAGAACTTTGCCCAGGTGCGGGACCGCATCGACCCCGGCCGTATCCCAATCATCGAGCGCGGCATGTCGCTCAGGGCAGTCGATGTGATGGATGCCCTCGCGCGGCGACACGACTACTACGACCGCGTGCGTGTGTTCATGGAACGTTACGACCTGTTCGTCACACCCCAGCTGCCGGTCACGGCGTTCCCGGTTGGGCACGACCACCCCGGTACGGTTGACGGCCACCCGACGACGTATCTGGGCTGGACAGCCTTCACCTATCCGTTCAACCTGACCGGGCACCCCGCCGCGACCATCCCGGTCGGGTTCGCGTCCAACGGCTTGCCGGTCTGCCTGCAGTTTGTCGGCAAGTGGCGCGCCGACGCGACCGTCCTACGTGCTGCCGCCGCGTTTGAAGCCGCGTTCCCCTGGGCAGACAAGCGCCCGCCGTTGGGGTAGAAGATGTGCTACGCAAGTACTGCCATCACGTGTTCAACGAATCTCGGAGCTGATCTGCGGAGATTGGCAAGCACGTCGTACACACTCAGCGGCGGGTCCGTCAGGTCAGCAGCCTGTTCTCGGAGAATCGTCAACATCAGGTCGGGCGAGAGTGTCATCAGGCGTACGAGAAATGCATCGATGCTCGCTACTTCGATGCCGAAGTCGGCCCGTGATGATGCTGGGAAGTCTTTGTCATTTTCTGTGACGATAAGATCCACCCGGGCATGGACTGCCGCAGCGAGGACATGACGATCTCCCTCATGGTTCGTCATCGAATCGATGATGTTGTCAAATCCGGAAACCAGCGCTTCTGGGAAATATCGGCGCATTTGCCGGCACAGCGTCGCAGCCGCCTCCGGTGAGGCGAGGTGCTGTTCAACGAGATTCGACTCAACTTCTAGAAGGATGCGATCGCTCCAGGTGACACGAAAGAGACCTGCGTCGGCAGCGCGCAGCAGCGTGTCCCTGGGTGCTGCAGGGATCAGCACGTTTGCGTCGAGGAGCGCTACAAGCGCCGCCATCTCCTACTGTTGTTCTTGCCGCTCGTCGTACATCCCAAGTTGTTGACTCAACGCGGTCAACTCGCGCAGCCCGATCCTTCGCTCTTCGTCGCGGCGCCGTTTGTACGCCAAAATGTCCTCAAGGCGAATACGGCGATGAGTACCGACGCGCCGGTACGGTATCCGTTCCCGATCAAGAAGCTGAACGAGATAGGGTCTGGATACATTGAGGAGGTCTGCCGCTTGCTGGGATGTCAATTCCTTGTTTGTGGGCGAGATGCAGACTGGCTCGTCGTTCGCCAGGAGCTGAACGATATGCCGCAACAGCAGGTAGAGCGTCTCCGGTATTTCGATTTCCTCGCCGGATGGGGTAACGAATCGAGCCGGAGCATTTGACCTGCAATTGAGCAGCCGTTCCAATTGAACGTAGGTAGATCGCTCGTTCTCATCAGTTTCTCGTGGACCACTCAGGGTCGTGAATCTTGACATCAATGGTTCTCCCATGTGGATCCAGCCACCGCTCTCAGCGCATCATAGCACAATTCGAAATAATCGAAACGCACCCTCCGGACGTCGTCAGCGGGCGGGTCGATGAGTTACATCCAGCACTGACCAAGATCAGCTTGTTCATTGACTGTGCGGCATGCGATCTGCGGCGCTGCGACGAGGGAGTAGCGCGACGAATGGCAGCGCGAGGAGCCAGACGAGCGGGACGTAGTTGAAGACGGTGGCGATCCCAAAGGCGTCGGAGAGGACGCCGAACCCGAGGGCGGCGAAGCTCGTGGTGACGAAATGCCAGTGACGAAGAGCAGCGTAAGGACCGCGATCGAGCCGTCTTCCAGCAACAGGTAGAGGTAGAGCAGCGGCGGGGCCAGACCGACGGAAAGGCCGAGCACCCATTGCCGGCCGTAGCGGTCCGAGAGCGTCCCGCCGATCAACCCACCGACAATGCCCGACGCAAAGAGTGTGGACAGCGCGATCCCGCCATACCACACGCTATGGCCCTGCTCGACCAGGAACTTCACCAGGAAGTAATGAAAGGGCATCGTGGCGATGCCAGTGACGATCGTGAAGCCGAGGATGCCGGCGATCGGTTTGCGCCGGGCGCGCAGGAGTGGGCGCAGGTCGAACTTCGGCGCGGAGAGGCGGCGCGCATCGGCGGCGCGGGTGTCGAGTGTGAGGTAGAGGATGACTGACGCGGCGAGCCCGACCACCATCACAACGAAGGAACCTTCGAGCGTCAACAGGGCGATAGCGCCGGTGATCAAGAGCGGACCAACGGTGCGTGAAACCTCGCCGCCGGCCATGAAGATCGACATCGCCCGCCCCATGCGGTTGCCGCCGAACTCGCCGACAAGTGCGACGGCTGGGGCGTGGAAGGTGGCTGATGCCAACCCGGAAACGAAGAGCAGCATCAGCACAACGGCAATATTTGGCGCGAGGCCGATTGACGATAGCGAAACGGCGGCAACCCCCGGCGACAGCACGACGAACCAGCGCCGGCTGGTGCGGTCGGCCAGGTAGCCGATGAACGGCTGAAAGACGCTCGGAAGCTGCTGGGCTGGCACCATCAGGCTTGCGAGGGCCAGCGAGATACCGAGCTTGTCCTGAACCTGCGGCACGAGCGGGCCAATGAACGACGGGTAGATATCGTGTGCGCCGTGGGCGAAGGCGGCGACGCGCACGCCCCGCGCGTCGTACTCCCCATCGTTGGCGACGCGCTGGATACCCGCGTCTGCATCGTTCATGGCTGGCGCTGCTGAGCTACCGATGGTGCACCTTCCTTCATGTGTGGGCGCTACTGTAGCGCAGAGTGGCGCCGCGTGTTCCGGCTCCTGCCGCTTGGCCTGTACGGACGTACAGTCGCGTGGGACGAACGGCCAGCGTGTTCTATTTCGTTCGAGTTCTAGGATTACCGCCGGTCACGGTCCGCGTGACCCTGAAGCATCTTCAGCGGGAGCCTTGCCGATGTCCGACCGAGTTACCGATGCCAACGCCAAGTGGTTCACACTGGCGGCCGCCTGCGTGGCGCTCTTTATGGCGATTCTCGATAACCTCGTCGTCAACGTTGCGTTGCCGACAATCAGCCGCGACCTGGAAGCGTCGACGACGCAGCTCCAGTGGATCGTATCTGCGTACATTCTGGTGTTCGCTTCGCTGCAGATTACTGCCGGTGGGCTGGGCGACCGGCTGGGCCGCAAGCGCTGGTTCATGATCGGCACCGTTGTCTTCATCGTCGCGTCGTTATTCGCGACGTTCGCGCGCAATGTCGAGATGCTGATCGCCGCCAGGGCGCTGCAGGGCCTTGGGGCCGCGTTCATCATGCCGCTGTCGCTCTCGTTGGTGTCGGCGGCGTTCCCGCCGGAGGAGCGGGGCAAGGCGACCGGCATCTGGTCAGCGATATCGGTGTCTGGGTTGGCGCTGGGGCCGGTTGTTGGCGGGCTGCTGGTGCAGTATGTCTCCTGGCACTGGATCTTCCTGATCAACGTGCCGATCGGCATTGCCGCGCTGATCGGTACATCGAAGTACGTGCGCGAATCGCGCGATACCAGCGGTGAGATGGCGACCGATATCCCCGGCACGCTGCTGATCACCGGCGCGATTGCCGCGCTCACCTGGGGGCTGATCGAAGCCGGCACTCGTGGTTGGACCGATAACCTGATCCTTGCGTCGTTCGGGCTTGCGGCAGCTCTGACGGCTGCATTCTTGTTCGCCGAATCGCGCGTCGAAAAGCCGATGGTGCCGTTGCGCTTCTTCCGCTCGCGCACGTTCGTTGGCGCCAACATCGACTCGTTCTCGATCTCGTTCCTGATCGCGGGCATCGCCTTCTTCGGCACGCTCTACTTGCAGAATGTGCTCGGCTTCTCGCCGGTGCGGGCGGGCATGGCGCTGATCCCGACGGTGTGCGTGATGATGATCGGCGCGCCGATCTCCGGCATCCTAATCAACCGGGTCGGCTCGCGGCTGCTGATCTCGCTGGGCATGGTCATCGCTGGCATCGGGACGCTGCTCTACATGCGCGCCAGCCCAGATGGCCGGTACCTCGACCTGTTGCCGTCGTACCTCGTGACCGGCCTGGGCATGTCGCTGATCTTCGCGCCGATGACAACGGCTGTGCTGAACAGCGTTGAGTCCAGCCGAGCGGGAGTTGCCTCGGCGGTGAATGGCGCGATCCGTGAGATCGGCAACGCGTTCGGTATCGCCCTGCTCGGGACGCTAATGAACCGGGCCTACCAGGCGCACTTCAATGCGGCGCCGCAAGTCCAGCAACTGCGTTCCGACTCCAGCCTTGGCCCGTTGCAGCCGGTCGTCGATATCATCGGGTCTGGAATGAGCTTCGGCGGACGAGTCGTGGAGGACGCGGCGGTTTTCCCCGGCTTGGCGCAGTTCCCCGAGGTTGTTGCGACATTGCGGCAGGTCAGCTCGGAGGCCTTCATGGCCGGCATGGACCGCGCAATCTACGTTGCCACCGGCTGGATCGTCGTCGCTGCCGTCATCTCCTATATGTTGATCAAGGACAGCGTCGTTTCCGGGCAGGAGCAGGTGCGAACCGAGCGATTCGTGCAGGCCGAAACAGTGGGCATTGCTGACGACTAGTGGAGTGACGAGTGACCAGTGGTTCGATCGACTGTGTCCGTCGCACTCCGTGATGTGGCAAGCACTCTTTCCTGACGAAGCGAGCCACCCTGACCCGACGATGGTCGGTGGTTGGAACACGAGCATCAGGTATGCCCGCGCCCCAGCAGTTGTGCGTTCTCACGTGCAGCCGGGGCGCGCGTTTGCGCTATGCGTCCGGGCGAGTGATGGCCCCTTCTGCGGCGGATGAAACCAGCGCCATGTACTTTGCGAAAACGCCAGAGCGGTAGTGCGGTTCCGGCCGCGTCCAGCCAGCCATGCGTTCGGCGATCTCGGCGTCGCTCAGCTCGACATCCAGGCGCTTGTTGTCAATGTCGATGACAACCATGTCTCCCTCGCGCAATGCAGCGATCGGCCCACCCACCGCTGCTTCCGGGGCGACGTGCCCGATGCAGAACCCGCGAGTGCCGCCGGAGAACCGTCCGTCGGTCAGCAACCCGACCGATTCGCCCAGCCCTGCGCCGACCAATGCACCGGTCACGCTCAACATCTCGCGCATGCCGGGGCCGCCGCGCGGCCCTTCGTAGCGGATGACGATGATGTCGCCGGGGTTGATCTGGCCACCGGTGATGGCGTGCATCGCATCCTCTTCGCGGTCGAAGACACGCGCCGGGCCGCGCTGATAGGTGCGGTCGGCAGCGGCGACCTTGATGACGCCCCCTTCCGGGGCCAGGTTGCCTTTTAGCACGATGAGGCCGCCGGTGGGCTTGATTGGGTCGGCGACGGTGCGAATAACCTGCTGGCCGGGCGTCTCGACCGCCGACGCCACTTCTTCGGCGAGCGTTCTTCCACTCGGGGTTAGCTGGCTGCCGTCAAGGACGCCGCCTTCGATCATGCGCTTGGCAATGAGCTGAATGCCACCGGCCTTATGGACATCGACGGCGGTGTATTTGCCACCCGGCATCAGGTCGGCAATCAGTGGCGTGCGGGCGTTAATCGCGTTGAAGTCGTCGATCGTCAGCGGGATACCGGCTTCACGGGCCAACGCGAGTGAGTGCAGGATGATGTTGGTCGAGCCGCCGGTGGCGCAGGCGCTGGCAAAGGCGTTCTCAAACGACGCCCGGGTGAGGATGTCGCTTGGCTTCAACCCGGCGCGTAGTTGCTCCATCACCAGCTTGCCCGCCTCGAAGCCGATCTGTTCCTTGCGCGGGTCAGTGGCTGGCACCGAGGCCATGCCAACTGGCGCGAGGCCGAGGATTTCAATCGCCGTCGCCATTGTGTTGGCGGTGAACTGCCCGCCACAGGCGCCAGCTCCAGGGCAGGCTGCGTGCTCCAGCTCGTTCAGCTCGGCGTCGGTCATGCGGCCACGGGCGTTTGCGCCGATGCCCTCGAACACGTCGACGATTGTGACATCGCGCCCGTGGAAACGACCCGGCTGGATCGAGCCGCCGTAGAGGATGAACCCAGGGATATCCAACCGGATCAACGCCATCGCAGAGCCGGGCAACGTCTTGTCGCAGGCCGCGAGGATGACAATAGCGTCGAACATGTGGCCACGGCCGACAAGTTCAATCGAATCGGCGATAACCTCGCGGGATACCAGCGAGGCTTTCATCCCTTCGGTGCCCATCGTTACGCCATCGGAGATGGCGATGGTATTCACTTCCATGGGCGTACCGCCGGCC
The DNA here is from genome assembly GCA_003577355.1 of Chloroflexota bacterium. GTDB lineage: Bacteria > Chloroflexota > Chloroflexia > Thermomicrobiales > CFX8 > CFX8. The sequence continues at coordinate 15,342 of QEUZ01000001.1, forward strand.
GCGCGAATGCCTTCCTTCACCGCTTGCGCCAAGCGGCGCAGCCCGTAGTTGCAGGGCATCGTCTCGATCCATGAGTGGGCTACGCCGACGATCGGCTTCTGGAGGTCTTCGTTCGTGAAGCCGATAGCGTGGAGCATTGCGCGCGCCGCGGCGCGGTCGCGGCCGTCGTTCATCACCCGGCTCTTATGCCGCATGTCGAAGTTACTCTTGGTTACCATGACCGTTCTCTCCGTTTCCCGCGGTTCATTTCAGTGCAATCATGACCCGCGTCAATCGATCCGACAATAGCCGCCGGTCTCGGCGATTCATGTCGCCAGGGGTGCCATGGCGCGTTCGGCAATGCTCGACGCTGCGTCAAGAGCATCGACAACCCGATTGCGCGCGCGCACAAGTTCGACCCAGCCAGTCGCGAACGCTTCGGAGTCCCGATCGGCGCCTGCCACTGCTGCCCAGGGTGTAAGGGCTGGAATCACGTTGCGTTGCCAGGCGTGGCCGTAGCGGTCCTGGCCGTATGCGCCGACCACCGTCGAGGCCAGCGGCACCAGCACGCGCGAGGTGGCGAGCATCGCGGCGTTCAGGTGGGTTGCGCGCTGTTCCTGTTCGCTGCCGGGCGGGAGTTGCCGCGCCAGGTCAGCCGCGGCATCCAAGCGGGTCGCCAGGCCGGCGTAGGCCCGCGCGCGCTCGACCGCTCCTGCCATGTCGATGTCATCGATCGGTTGCGCTGCGCACTCGTTCAGGCGAGCCAGTAGCGCGGCTGCGACGGGCGCCTGCTGGATCGGCAGGACGGGTAAGGTGAGCAGCTCCCAGATCCAGCGGGCGTAGACCCGTAAGCAGAGCTCCAGGCGGTCTGGCGCGACGCGGTCCAGCGTGTTGTGGATCGAATGGTGATACCAGCCCAGGTTGGCGAGCGCCGTTGCAGCTATTTCCTCGTGGGTAAACGACAGCAGCCCCGCCAGGCACGATAGCCCGACGCCGAAGAAGGACGAGTCGCCATTCTTCGATTGCCGGCCCCACCGGAGCGGCATGTTACCCAGTGTCTCACTGGTCACCCGTGTCAGCCACTCGCGCAGGTCTTCGGTCGAGTGTAGTTGAAAGACGCTCGTTTCGGCGATGCCGGGCTGGTCGATTTGCAGATAGCCGACGCAATCGCGCCGCAGTCGGTCCCAATGCACGTCGGCGTAGCGCGTGGAGGAGATCATTGTCCCGGTTTCGTGGGCCATCCAGAACCCGGTGTGCAGTCCTCTGCGCAGCTCACCCCGGCTTGCTGCTCGCTGAAAGACACGCGCCAGCTCCAGGATGCAGGCGCTCCCGGCGGCGTTGTCGGTGGCCTGCGGGCCAAACCAGGAGTCCATATGCCCACCGACGAGCAGGAACTCACTCGTCCCGGCATCTATTTCCCCGGAGGTCATCGTGACCGGGCGCCAGCCGTTTTCGGCGCGGGTCGCAAGGTGGACGCGCACGGGGCCGGAGGCGCACATGCGTTGCAGGCGCAAACCGTCGCGGCGGGAGATACTGGCCGCTGGCAGTTGGGGCATGTCGCGCTCCAGCGCTTCCGGTGTCGGGTTGCCCCAGGGGGACTTGATCGAACCGAAGGCGATCGCCTCACACTGCTCGTCACCCCAGTTGGCGGTGATCAACCCACGCGCGCCTGCACGCCAGGCAATCAGCGCCTTCTCGTGGCGCGCTGGCGCATACGGCAGTTCCGCCAGGACGATCTTGCCGCGCACGTCCTGGCCAGCATAGTCGGCCCAGCCGGCCGGGCCGAGGTCAATCAGTTCCCCATCGAGCGCCGCTGTTTGGGACTGCGCCAGCGTAAACGCCTCAATGTCGAGAGGCTCAGGCTCAAGAATGCGCAGGACGGCCGGTTCGGGAAAGGAGACGAGGCCGGGGAACGTGGTTGTACGGCTGGCCAGGCCCGCAGCACGTTGTTCGGCATCGGCGTATTCCGCCATCCGTCGCGCGTTCTCCGAACCAGCCAACCGTGACGGGATGTCTGTGGTGATCGTTTCCAGATGCTGCCAGGCGCGGTCGAGCGAAAGAGATTGGAGAATATCCTGGAACGGCATTGGCTGTGCTCCTGATTCACCTCACCCCCCTGCCCTTCTCTCGCGAGGAGAACGGGTGTCGCCTGGGAGGATGCGTAGGTGCATGCTACATCACGGGTTGTCGGATTCGGCTCGTGGAGTGACGAGTGACCAGTGACCAGTAACGAGTGACCAGTGGTTCGGTCAACTGTGTCCAAAGTACCCGCGTGATGTCGTAAGCGCTCTGTTCTGACGAAGTGAGCCACCCTGACCCGAGAGTGGTTTGTGGTTGGAACACAAGGTTCTCGGGGCATACATGCCGTGGGCGCGTAACTCCGTGTCTCGCAACAGAGAAATGCCGTGCGAAGCGGTCGAGCCGTTACGACTACGATGTGTGAATGGTGGATCGTGCCGTTCGTTGGTGGTCGGCAGCGTAGCTCGTAGTCTGTGCTATAGTGCGGATTGGTCGTGTGCCGGACGGCGCAGGCGCGTGGCACGCGGCTGGTGATGACGGTTGCGGGTGATGTCCGGTACCTCGACGCTGGCCAATCCAGGTCCCCGAACCAACCTGTTCGGACGCGATGCTGAGCTGGAGCAACTGCGTTCGGCCCTGCCTGAAGCCAATCTCGAACATGGCCGCCTCGTGCTGGTTGGCGGAGAAGCCGGAATCGGCAAATCGGCGCTGGTGGAGGCGTTCACGGCCGAGGCACGGCAGCGCGGCGCGGTCGTGCTAACTGGGGCGTGCTACGACCTGGCCTCGGCGCCACCCTACGGCCCGTGGCTGGAAATCTCACGCGATTGGTCACTCGGCGCTGGCCGCCCGCCGCTGCCAGCCTTCATTACCGACCCACATGCATTGGAGGAGCTGGCTGGCACTGATGCGCTGCTGGAGGAGATCGCCGATTTCCTTGCGCGCGCCGCGCGCTATGCGCCGCTCGTGCTGGTGTTGGAAGACCTGCACTGGGCGGACTCGGCGAGCCTGGAGCTGTTGCGCTTCCTGGCGCGCCGGCTGGCGACCTTGCCGGTCATCATCGTCGCGACCTATCGCGATGTCGACCTGACGCCGAGCGACCCGCTCTATCGACTGCTGCCGCAACTGGTGCGGGAGTCGCGCGCCGTCCGGGTGATGCCTCGACGATTGTCATCACGAGACGTCGAGCAGCTTGTCCACAGCCGGTACGCGTTGCGCGCTGACGACGAGGCGCGCTTAGTCGCCTGGCTCGACCGTTTCGCCGAGGGCAACCCGTTCTATATCGAGGAACTGCTCTACACGCTGGAGCACGACCGCGTGCTGCGCTCCGACCGCGAGGCCTGGGAACTGGGCGACCTGACGACAGTGCGTGTGCCTGCGTTGGTCCGCCAAGTCATCGACGAACGCCTCGCCTGGCTGGGCGCAGACGCGCTGCAACTTGTGCAAGTAGCTGCGGTCATCGGGGCCGAGGTCCCGGTCGACTTATGGGGCGCCGTTACCGGCGCAGATGATGAAGCGCTGGCCCACGCAATCGAGGCCGCGCAACGGGCCTGGCTGCTTGAAGAAGCGCGTGGCAGGGATGCGTTCCGTTTCCGGCATGCCCTGATCCGTGAGGCGCTGTACAACAGTTTCGTGTTGCCGCGCAGGCGCGCCTGGCATCGCCGGGTGGCCGAAGCGCTCAGTGCCAACCCGAACCCCAACGCCGATGCCGTGGCACACCATTTTCAGCAAGCTGGCGACCCGCGAGCGGTGCTCTGGCTGGTGAAGGCTGGGGAACGGGCAACCCGTAACTATGCCTGGAGGATAGCGGTCGACCGGCTGCAAGCGGCGCTCGACCTGCTCGGCCAAGGGCCAGAAGAAGACCTGAAGCGGGCGCTGCTGCTGTACTACACCGGCATGCTGGCGCGGCGCTCCGACCCTCCGGACGCGGTGCGGCGTATGGAAGAAGCGCTACGCTTGGCCCGTTCCCTCGGCCTGCCGCGCCTGGTTGGCCTGACGACAGCCGACCTGGGGCTTGTGCACTGTATCGTTGGGCGCATTGCCGACGGGATCGACGAGCTCACCGAGGGTGTGCGGCTGCTGGACGAAGCCGGCGTCTGGACCGACCCCAGCGGCCTCGCCATCCCGGAGCCGGCGGCCGCGTTTGCGATGCCGTCGTTGTTGCCGGACCTTCGCTCGCGAGCGGCGCCGCTGGTCACGTGGCTGGCGGTGGCAGGGCGGCTGCAGGAAGCGGTCGAGGTTGGCCAGGCATTTGTCGCGCGCATCCCGGATCATTCGCGGCAGGTGCGGTACCAGGATTTCTATGTGGCCTACATCGGCCTGGGTAACGCACTGATGATGCTTGGGCGACCAGAAGAAGCGCGTGCCGCACTGGACGCAGCACGCGCTGGGCATGTCGATGTAGCTCAAATGCCCTGGACGTATTTCCTGACGGAGATCGCCTACGTATCAATCTATCGGCTCGACCATGCAAACGAACGCAACGCGCTGAACCAGCTGTTGCAAGAGATTTGGGAGCGCAGCACTGGCGCCACCGCGCGCTTGGCGCGCGGCCAAAGCCCCGCTGGCTCGGTCCGCTTGCAGTTCCTGCTTGGCAACTGGGATGTTGTAGATGACTGGGCGCGTTCTACTGGCGTCCGCGTCGGGCCTGGTGTCGGGCGGTTGTCTGGGTTGCGGCTGACCGCGGCAATCCGGTTCCACCGTGGGGCATTCGAGCAGGCCTGGGAGACGATCGAAGAGGCGCAACGGACATTCGACCTCCAGCGTTTCGGCAACAATTGGCTGGTGACTGTTACCGGGATCCAGGAAATCGCCGCCGAGCTGGCGTTGGAGCAGGGTGATCTCGTGCGCGCGGCGCACTGGATCGACTTGCACTGGAGCTGGATCGAGCAGAGCGGCACGGTCATCCGGCGCGCCGAGCATGCCATGCTGCTAGCCCGCCATGCGGAGCTGCGCGGCGACATGGCCGAGGCGCGGCGACAGGCTGCGGTTGCGCTGGAGCGCGCGGCGAACCCCCGCCAACCGCTGGCGGTCTTGCGTGCCCAGCGCTTGGCTGCCCGCTATGCGGCTGGTTCCGGTCAACTCGAAGAGGCGGTTGCCCGCTTGGCGGTGGCACTCGACCTGTCCGTCGCCTGTGCCGTGCCGTTTGAACGGGCGTTGACGCAGGTTGCGCTCGCTGAATGCGCACTGCGCAAGCGCGACATGCAGCAGTTCCATGAGCGGGTCACCGATGCGCGTAGCGTCGCAGTGCACCTACGGGCCGAGCCGCTCCTGGCGCAGATCGCGGCGTTAGAGCGGCAGGCAGATGCGCCGCAGCGCACATGGAGTGGGACGCCTGCCGGGTTGTCTGAACGGGAATTGGATGTCCTACGCCTTGTCGCGCGCGGCATGACCGATGCAGAGGTGGCTGCTGCGCTATTTATCAGCCCGCGCACAGTGAGCGGTCACCTGCAATCGATCTACAACAAACTCGGAATATCGTCGCGCACGGCTGCGACTGCCTTCGCCTACGAACGTGGGCTGGTCTGACCCCCGCTCACTGCTCTGGGAGTGCGGGTGATGGTGGCGCTGCTGGATTGGCTCATCCGCTACGGGCATGTAGCTTCGGCGGCGGTATGGACTGGCGGGTACGCACTCTTGGCAGTTCTGCTGTACCCGCTGCTCAGGCGGGAGGATCGCCAGGTTATCGCGCGCATCGCTGAGCCGATCGCCCGTATGCTGAGCTACGCCGGGACGGCGACGTTCGCCTTCGGTCTATTGCTGATCTGGCGCACGCGCGGTTACGGGAACTTGCTCTCCGGCGAATGGGGCATGCTGGTGCTGGGGTCGGTCGCACTTGGCACATTCGTGCTCGGCCTGAACGACAGCGCGTTGCGACCGCGGTTGCGCAGGATGGCTAACGGAGGAACAGGTAATGCGGCGCAACGACTGACCCTTGTCGCCCTAGCAGCGTTGCTCGTTGCCATTGGTTGCATGACCCGCGCAGTGTACGCCGTCGCTTGACCCCACAGGAACCACTCCGCCTACGCAGCCGCCAGCGGTCGGTAGGTAATTCTGACCACCGCCAGCATATTGGCTGAAACCTTCGGAACAGGCAATCTCCACGATGTGCCGTTTTCTGGGACACCCTACGATGCTGGTGTCGTGTCAATGGGGCGCGACAAAGCAGTATCACCAAGGAGGGTGATCAGATGGTTGTCGAGACAAGCTACGGTCCAGTCTGGGTCAGCGAAACGGCTCCGTACTTCCGCGATTACCTCGGGAAGCAGCTGTACAAGCAACGTTTCGCTGGGAAGCGCCGCAACGCCGCGTCGCCATCAGCCAACTAACACCATCGTAACCGCAAGCGTCAGGGAGCGATCGCACAGCACGGGGTCGCTCCCTGACGCTATGCGACGCTCGGTCCTCGAAGGGGCTGCACCCATGTTGACCGCGACCCCGCCACACCGTTCCGAAGTGTTGGCCGAAGCCATGCGGCTGCCATTCCAGTTCCTCAGCGACTCTGTGTGGGCGCGGCGGCACACAGAGCCGGGTATCGTCGACCTGACGTTCGGCAACCCGCACGAGATGCCGTTGCCGGGGTTGGTCGATGCGCTACGCGACTGGGCGACGCCGCTCACCAAGGACTGGTTTGCGTACAAGATGAGCGAGCGCTACGCGCGCGAGGCCGTCGCCGAGTCATTGCAGGCCGCAACGGCGATACCGTTCGACCCAGCCGACATCGCGATGACGAACGGCGGGTTCGCCGCGCTTGCGGTCGCGTTGAAAGCGTTGACCGAACCTGGCGACGAGGTGATCTTCGCGCTGCCGCCCTGGTTCTTCTACCGTGTGTTGATTGCCGAGGCGGGGCTGCGCGCCGTGCCTGTGCCGGTGCAGGCCACTGACTTCGACTTGGACATCGCCGCGTTGGAAGCGGCGATCACACCGCGCACGCGCGTCGTCCTGGTTAACACGCCGCACAACCCAACCGGCCGGATCTACCCGGCGCCGACGCTGCGCCGGCTTGCCGATGTGTTGCAGTCTGCATCGCAGGCATATGGCAGGCCGATCTACCTGCTCTCGGACGAGGCCTACCGGCGGTTGGTCTTCGACGGCAAGCAGATGGTGACGCCAGCAGCGTTCTATCCTCACGCACTGATCGCCTACAGCTATGGCAAGACGCTGCTGGCCCCCGGGCAGCGCATTGGCTACCTGGCGGTGTCGCCGCAGATTGCCGAGCGCGAGCAATTGCGCGAGCGCATCTTCGCCACGCAGATTGCGACGGGGTGGATGTTCCCCAACGCACTGTTGCAACATGCCTTGCCCGACCTTGAGCAGCTCTCGATCAGCGTGCCGCACCTGCAGCGCAAGCGTGATCGTCTGCTCACCGAGCTGCGTGCAATCGGTTATCAGGTGCATCAGCCGGAGGGCGCCTTCTACCTGTTGCCGAAATCTCCCTGTGCGGATGATGCAGCGTTTGCCGACCTGCTTGCCGCGCAGGACATCCTCGTGTTGCCGGGAAACGTGTTTGAAATGCCAGGTTATTTCCGCATCTCACTCACCGCGAACGATGCAACGATCGAGCGCAGCCTGGCTGGCTTCGCGACAGCCTGGGAAACAGCGCAAACGGTGTGCCGTTCTGGTCGTTGATGACCGCAAACCCTTGCCCCCGACGTGACAAGCAATCCATCGGCGTCTCGTGGCGCCTGACTGGGCGTCGCTGCGAGTAGCGCAAGTACAGGAGAACGGCAATGGCAACGCTGCCCAAGACGCCGGCAATGCAACCGGCACGTACGCTACTGACCCTCGTGCCGCCGGCGCCCCGTGTGGTGCGCGATATAACTGCATCGAACGTTTCAGCCGGGTTGACCGCAGTACTGTTCTACACCTTCGGCGCTGTGCCGGTTTTTCTTGGGGTGACGGCCACGATGCCGCTGACGGCGGCCGAGGTCTCGAGCTGGTATTTCATCGCGTTTCTCACCAGCGGCGTGGCGACCATCGCGCTCTCGTTGCGCTACCGGCAGCCGTTGGCGATCGGCTTTACACTCCCGGGGTTGGTGCTGTTGAGCGCGGCGTCCGCGCACTATAGCCTGGCGCAGATGATGGGCGCCTGCCTGCTGGCCGGGCTGGCCATCCTGGGCCTTGCGGCGTTCGGACTCGTCGAACGGCTGATGCGCGCGCTGCCCTTGCCGTTGGTGCTGGGTATGTTTGTGGGCAGCACCCTGCACTACCTCACTGGCGTCTTTACGCAGTTCGATGCATCTCCTGGCGTCGTTGGGGCCGCGCTCGCTGGCTATCTGACGGCGCTAACGCTGCGGCGCACCTGGCTTCCACCGGTTGCCGGGGCAGTTGTCGTGGGGATCGCTGCGGCGGCGATGAGCGGTGGGTTGCGGTTCGACCAGCTCCGTTGGGGTACGCCCGAGGTGCATGTGATCGCGCCAGCGTTCGACTTTGCCGCGGTGCTGACCCTGACGCTGCCGCTGGTGATACTGGTGGTGGCCTCCGGCAACGTGCAAGGGCTCGGCGTGCTGGCAGGGCAAGGCTATGTACCGCCGGTGCGCGCGACAACCTACGTCGTTGGGCTTGCGTCGATTGTCAACAGCATCTTCGGAAGTCAGAGCGCAACGGTCCAGAATGTGGGGACGGGTATTCTGGCGGGAGAGGAAGCCGGTGAACGCGACCGTCGCTATGTGGCGACGGTTGTCGCGGGTCTGGGGTGCGTTGTCCTGGCCTGTGCAGCGACCTTCGCCGGTGGATTGGTTGGCGTACTCCCCGCTGGCCTGGTGGCGGCCTTTGCCGGGCTTGCCGTGCTGCGCACGCTCCTCGACACAACGCAGAAGGCGCTGACCACCGATCTCCCGACCGGCGCATTCGTCGCACTAGCGATCGCCGCGTCGCCCCTGTCGATGTTCGGCATTGGGCCAGCACTGTGGGCGCTGGTGGGTGGCTACGCAGTCTCGTTCGTCGTGGAACGCACGGCGTTGCGGGCCAGCGCTCGCTGCCTGCCCTGTGAAGCGGCACAGGCGAGTAGGTAATTTTCTCCCCCTCAGTACGCAGATTTGTCGGTGTGGAGATCAGGCAATCCATACGATGCCTGAACCACCCACCGGGCGTAGTCTGTCAACGTCACGATGGCGTGACGAGCAGGAGGTAGATGCGGCGAAGCATCACGATTGCTGGGTCACGCCGTCCTGGTTGTCTCAGTGGCGGACGGAAATTGACGCAATGTGGCGTCAGGATCGATGCGGATTGGAGACCCAGCATGGCCGAGTTGCCGGTGATTCTTGCGGTCGATGACGACCCAACTGTCCTCGCAGCCGTCTTCCGTGACTTGCAAGCGCGATATGGCGGGCGCTACCGCGTGTTGCGTGCCGAGTCCGGTGAGGTGGCGCTGGCGACCCTCAAGCAGCTCAACGTGCGTAACGCCCCGGTCGCCCTGCTGGTTGTCGACCAGCGCATGCCCGGCTTGACCGGTGTCGAGCTGCTGGCGGAGGCGGTCGCGCTCTATCCTGATGTGAAGCGCGTCCTGCTGACAGCTTACGCCGACACCACGGTGGCGATACGCGCAATCAACGATATCGGGCTCGACCACTACCTGCTCAAGCCGTGGGACCCGCCGGAAGAGCATCTCTACCCAGTGCTGGATGACCTGCTGGAGCAGTGGTCAGCGACGTACTTCCCTCCCTTTGAAGGCATTCGGATCATCGGGCACCGCTGGTCGCCACAGACGTTCCAGCTCAAGGATTTTCTTGCCCGCAATCTGGCGCCTTACCAATGGCTGGACATTGAGAACAGCGCCGAGGCGCGCACATTGCTCGAACATACCGGCGTCGATCCACAGCAGCTGCCGGTCGTGATCCTGCCAGGGGGCGCTGTCATGGTCCAACCCGGCCAAGCCGAGCTGGCCGAGCGCATCGGGCTGGACACGTCGGCATCCCTGCCGTTCTACGACTTGATCATCGTCGGGGCCGGTCCGGCTGGGCTGGCAGCGGCGGTCTACGGCGCGTCCGAGGGGTTGCGCACGCTGATCGTCGAGCGCAACGGGCCTGGCGGCCAGGCGAGCATGAGCTCGCGGATCGAGAACTATCTCGGGTTCCCCGCCGGACTGAGCGGCGCTGACTTGGCACGGCGCGCCGTCGCGCAAGCCAAGCGCCTGGGGGCTGAGATCATGACTGGCGAAGTCGTCGGCGTCCGTCAGGATGGCCAGTATCGCATCGTGACATTGGCCGATGGGTCCGAAGTAAGCTGCCACGCTCTGCTGATCACTGCCGGAGTGAGCTACCGCCGGCTCGATGCCCCCGGCATCGAGCGGCTCACCGGCGCCGGCGTCTACTATGGCGGCGCGCTCTCCGAAGCCATCGCGACGCGCGGTGAACCGGTTTTCATCGTCGGGGGCGGCAACTCCGCCGGACAAGCGGCGGTGCACTTTGCCAACTACGCGAGCTGCGTCACGATCGTGGTGCGCGGCGATGACCTGGGCAAGGCCGGTATGTCGCAGTACCTGATCGACCGCATCGAGCAGACGCCAAACATCCGTGTTTGGAAGAACGCCAGCGTTGTTGAGGCCTTGGGCGAGAGCCACTTGGAAGGGCTACGCATTGCCGACTCGGCAACTGGGCAAACGCACACCGTGCAGGCCTCGGCCTTGTTCATCTTCATCGGGGCCAAGCCGTACACCGAATGGGTTGCCGACCTGCTGGCGCACGATGAGGCGGGGTATCTGTTGACCGGGCCGGACCTGCCGTCGAGCCGCAACGGAGTGGCCCAGTGGCCGCTGCGCCGCCCTCCGTTCCTGTTGGAGACGAACGTTCCGGGCATCTTCACCGCTGGTGACATTCGCCACCGTTCGATCAAACGCATCGCGTCCGCAACGGGCGAGGGTGCGATGGCGGTCTCGTTCGTCCATCAGTACTTGAGCACGTTGTAGTCTGGAGCGCATTATGTCGACTGAGGCGGTTGATACGACCTATTCCCCCGAAGAGCTGCTGCGGCTGCTGCGCAACTCGACCTTGTTCGGCGACTTGGCGGAAGCCGACATGCTGCAGTTACTGGCTGAATCGAACATGCGCCACGTGCCAGACGGGGGGACACTCATCGAAGAAGGCGCGCCGGCAACCGGCATCTACGTTGTCGTCAACGGGGAGCTGGAGGTGCTGCGTAAGGCTGGCGATACCGATGTGCCGATGGCGGTGCGTGGCAAGGGGGAAGTTATCGGCGAGATGTCGTTGCTGGATGGCGCGCGTCGCAACGCCAGTGTGCGCGCTCGAACACCAGCAACGGTGCTCTCGATCCCCCGCTCCGCGCTGGAGGAGACCGTGCTGGACAACCCCGAAGCGCTGCTCACCGTGCTGCGCACGGTCGTCTCCCGGTTGCTGAGCGCCGAGGCGCACCTGGTGCAGCACCAGAAAATGGCGGCACTTGGCACAATGGCCGCTGGGCTGGCCCACGAGCTGAACAACCCGGCTGGGGCGCTGCAACGCAGTGCCGGGCAATTGCGCGACGCGATTGCCGGCTGGGAGCCGCTGGCACGCGAGCTGGGAGCTGCCGTCTCGGACGACCCCGACGGGCGTATCGACGACATTCGCAAACAGCTCGCCGAGCGCGGCAGGGAAATGGTCTGGCTCGACCCACTGGAGCGGAGCGACCGCGAGCAGGAGCTGCAAGCCTGGCTGGAACAGTTCGGCCTGACTGATGCCTGGAAGATCGCGCCACAGCTCGTCGATGGTGGTTGGGGCGTCGCCAGCCTGCAACGTGCCGTTGGCGAAGCGTCGCCGGCCGATGCTGGCGTCATCCTGCGCTGGCTGGCCGAAGGGCAGACGGTGTTCAGCTTGCTGCAGGAGGTGACCAACGCCGCCAAGGCAATCTCCGAGATTGTGACGGCGGTTAAGGCCTATACCCGGCTCGACCAGGCGCCGATCCAGGACGTGGACATACATGAGGGACTCGACATCGTGCTCTCGCTCATGCGCCACAAGCTGCGCGGTGTCACGGTGCTGCGGGAATACGCCTCCGGGCTTCCGCGGGTAACCGCCAACGCTACTGAGCTGAACCAGGTCTGGACGAACCTGATCGATAACGCACTCGATGCGATGGAAGCCGGCGCACTGTCCGCAGGTACAGGGCAAACCAAGCGCGTCCTGACCCTTCGGACGGCGTTCGATGCTGATGGCGAGGCTATTCTGGTCGATGTGATCGACTCTGGTCCGGGGATCCCGCCCGAGGTATGCAAGCGGATCTACGAGCCATTTTTCACAACGAAGCCGCCGGGCCAGGGAGTGGGGCTTGGGCTGAGCATTACCTACTCGATCATCCGGCGCCACGGCGGGACCATCCAGGTCGAATCGCAACCGGGTCGGACGGCCTTTACCGTCACGATCCCCATACGAGGCGAGGTCACATGAGCGCCACAATCACCCGCACGACAGCAGCAGCAGCAGCAAGCGCGAACCTGCGTACCCGTGAACCCCGCCGCGGGATGGATGAGCGACGCATCGTGACGGTGCTGTTCTGCGATGTCGTGCGCTCGTCGTATCTGGCGGAGCAGCTCGGCCCGGAGGACTGGGCCGATGTGATGCAAGAGGCGTTTGAGCGGCTGATCGAACCAGTGGAGCGGTACGACGGCTCGATCGGCCGGCTGATGGGCGACGCCATCCTGGCGTTTTTCGGCGCGCCGAACGCACATGAGGATGACCCCCAGCGGGCGATCATGGCCGGGCTGGCGATACTCGACGCGATCCAGCCGTTGCGCGACCGTGTACTGCGGACCTGGGGCCTGGACTTCAACGTGCGTATCGGCATCAACACCGGCGTGCTCGTCGTGGGCGACTTCGGCTCGCGCGACTGGTTCGAGTACACCGCCATGGGAGACGCGATCAACCTGGCGGCCAAGATCCAGCAGGCAGGCCAGGGTGGCAGGGTGCATGTCGCGACGGCCACCTACCGGCTCACTGAACCACTGTTTGCGTTTGAGCCAGCAGGCGAGATTGAGATCGGTGGCGCAGGACGACGTGAAGCAGTCTACCGGGTCGTAGGCCAATTGGATGTCGCTGGCAAGCTGTGGGATGTCGCTGGCATGGGCGCGCCGCTAGTTGGGCGTGAGGCAGAGCTCGACATCCTGCGGCAGGCATTCGACCGGCTCTCGGAAGGGCAGGGCGGGATCATCTTCCTGGTCGGCGAAGCAGGGCTGGGCAAGAGCCGGCTACTGGACGAGCTGCGGCGCTACCGTGAAGCATCCGGCAAGCAAGGTGAGATCGGCTGGGTCGAAAACCGGCTCATCTCGTACGAGGCATCGCTGCCCTATGGCGCACTGCAATCGCGCTTCCGCAAATCGTTCGGCATTCAGCGTCATGACTCTCCGGAGGTCGTGCACACCAAGCTGAACCAGGTGCTGGCGCCATTCCCTGCCGACATCCGCGCGCGCGCAGTGACAGTCGTCGAGCGGGCGCTGTCGATCGGTGGGGATGGTCTCTTACCTGCGCCGTCCCCGGCGGAAGCGGAACGGGCGGGACAGGAGTTCCGCCGCGAGCTCTACAGCGTTGCGCTGCACCTGCTGCGTGGCTGGAACGGCGGCGGCCCGCTCGTCTTCGTCAGCGACGATCAACACTGGAGCGACGCACCGTCGGCCGATGTGCTGCTGCATGCCATGCAGCTTGTTGAGAGCATGCCGATCCTGTTTGTCTGTGCGCTGCGGCCGGAAACGCATCGCCCGGTCTGGAGCATGAAGGAAACGGCGCAAGCGCGTTACCCAGACCGGACCACCGAGATCCGCCTGCGCCCGCTGGAGTCGCAGGATAGTGCGCGGTTGATCGACGCGTTTCTGGGCGGCGGCGATGCGCCTGCCGAGTTGCGGCGGAGAATACTGGAGCGCGCGGAAGGTAACCCGCTGTTTGTTGAGGAGATGGTCCGTTCGCTCATCGACCGGGGATTGCTGGAAGCGTGCGGCGACGACGAAGGACTGTGCTGGAAGCCAGTTGCTGGCGCGGACCTGAGTAGCGTCGTCATTCCCGACAGCTTGCAAGGGTTGTTCCAGGAGCGGGTCGATCGGCTCGACCCGGTCGCGCGACAGGTGCTGCAGCAGGCCGCCGTCGTGGGGAGGACGTTCTACAAGATCGTGCTGGCAGAGCTCACTGACCCCAGCGTATCGCTGGACGATGTGCTGGAGACATTGAGCCGCGCCGACCTGATCCGAGAATCGAGCCAGGCCCCCGAACAGGAGTTCGCGTTCCGGCACCCACTCATTCTTGAGACGGTGTACCAGGCGATACCACGTCGCCGACGGCAGGAGTTCCACCTGCGGGTTGGGGAGGTGATCGAGCGCCTGTTTGCAACGCGACTGGACGAACGTGCTGGACGGATCGGCCACCACTACTACGAGGCGGCCGACCCACGTGCTGTGGATTGGCTTGTGCGGGCGGCGGAGCAGGCCCAGCGCGTCTACGAGCCGAACGCTGTGCTGGAGGTGCTGCGGCGTGCTGAAGAGCTCGCAACCAGGTTGAGCCTGCCAATGCCACCAGCGGCGTGTCTCCTGCGGGGGCACGCTCATGAGCTGACCGGCGACTATGATGCGGCCCGCGAGGACTTCCAGCACGCGCTGGAAGTCGCGCGTGCTTCTGCGGATGCGCGCGCGGAGTGGGAAGCGTTGATCGGGCTGGGACTCGCCTGGTCAGAACGGGACTACCCGCGAGCGGGGCAACTGTTCCAACAGGCGCTCGCGCTGGCCCGCTCCATTGGCGACGATACCCTGCTAGCACGCAGCCTGAACCGGCTGGGGAACTGGTACTCAAACCTCGAGCAGCCTGACAAGGGGATTGAGGTCCACAGCGAAGCGCTGGAGATCTTCCACCGCGTTGGCAGCGAGGCTGGCACGTCGGAGACACTCGACCTGCTCGGTATCGCGCGCTTCCTGGCCGGTGACCTGCGCGCCAGCGCCGAGGTGTACGATGATGCGATCGCCCTATTCTCGCGCCTGGGAGACCGGCGTGGGCTGGCTTCCAGCCTGGCCATGCGGGTGCTGGCGACGGGTAGCGAGCAGAGCCTGACTGTTGACCCACGTAACGTCGCGCTGGACGACCTCGTGCGCGATGGTGAACGCGCGCTGGACCTGACGCGCGATATTCGCTGGCAAGCTGCTGAAGCGTTTACCAACTTCTGCCTGGCGTCGGCGCTGCACGTGCGCGGCGAGTTCAGCAAGGCGCTCACGTTCGGGGTCGAAGGGTTGCAAATTGCCGAGAGCATCGAACATCGCCAGTGGACCCTGGCAAGCAATGTCGCAATCGCTGCGGTCGAGTTCGACCTCGGCATGGCCTCGGCAGCCCGACAACGCTACGAATATGCGCTCGCGATCGCGCATGAGATCGGTTCAGTGCATTGGCGTCGTTCGGTCAGCGCGTTGCTCGCTTCAGTACTGATCGCCCAGGGCGCCTACGAAGACGCCCGACGTATGCTCGATTCCGTCGTCAGCGATAGCGCAGCGCCGACATCGTTGGCACAGCGCGAAGGTTGCTATCATCGCGCCGTGTTGCGCCTCGCCACAGGTCAACCGCAGGCCGCACTGGATATCCTGGACCAGTTGGTCGATCTCACCCCTGGCAGCGAACGGCGACCGTCGGCACATGTGGGGTATCTGCGTGGACGGGCACTGACGGCGCTCGGTCGCGTGGACGAAGCCGAAGCTGCACTGCTCGCGGCGCGTCGTCGCGCCGAGTCCTTGGGGTTCCGCCCACTCTCCCTTGAAATTGAGCTGGCTCTTGCAGAGCTCTACACCCGGGTTGGGAGAGCTGCCGAGGCGGAGGATCCCAAGGCGCGTGCTGACGTCTGGCGCGCTGCTCTGGCTGCGGCCATCGATGATCCACAACTGCGCGCGCAATTTGTGGGTGTGGCCCTCGGGTGAGGGCTGACAGGCCCAGGTGCACGCCGGTAGCCACTCCATTGTTGTTTTGCGATGATCGCTGCAGCGACACGCCGGTTGTGAGCAGAGGATCGAGCAAATGGCGATCGAGTTTCAGACCGAGGCGCAGCAAGCGGTCTATCAAAAGATTCGGCCCTGGTTTCAAGAGCTTTTCGGCACGTTTGCATCGTTCAGCGAGGAGCGGCCAACCTGCTTCGTGCTGGTGGGTTCGGCTTGGACAAACACGACGGTTATCCCCTGGGGTGATGACGACGCGACGATCTGCACCCGCGCCTGGCTGGTGACGGGAGCGGAGCTGAGTGCCGACCTGCTGCTGTATCTCCTACGCGAGAACGCAGATATGCGCTTTGGCGCATTCAGTATCGACGCTGACGACGACATCCTGTTCGAGCACACGATTGTTGGCTCGACGTGTGACAAGGACGAGCTGCGTTCGTCAGTGTTGGCCGTTGCCCAAACTGCCGATGCCTATGATGACGAGATCGTTGCCCGCTTTGGCGGAACGCGGATGATCGACCGGCAGAGCGGGTAGGCTGGAGCACGGCGCACCTTCCGGTACAGCTCGGGAACGTGCGCATTGATGCCGTCGCTCTGGGCATGGAATGCATGGTGCGCAGCGCGCGTTGCAGGCGTGCAGAGACCCACCGTCGGTGAGAAACGTCACGCGCAATAGATCTTTCGACAATAGATACGCACAGATTTTGTGCAATTTGCACAGTGGATGGCGACGAAGTGCTTGACGCTCACCCATCCGCGCTTTACGATGCCTCCAAGTCGTAACCATATGGAGAGCGGAGAGAGTGACGGGGCGGCCGGCCGTAGCCGGCGCACCGGCCTATTCTCCACAGATCAGAGGAGGAGCGCGTGGCGAAGACTGGGCGTCAGCTCGCTGACGAGAACTATGCTCGTTGGCAAATGTTTTACAAGAAGGGATTGATCAGCCGGCGCACGATGCTGAAGGCCGCCATGGTCTGGGCCGGAGCTGGCACAGTCGGAAGCGTGCTCGCCGCATGCGGTGGGGATGACGACGACGATTCGCCAGGCGCCGTGCCAACCGCAACGACGGCGGGCGCTGCGCCAACCGCGACTACGGCGCAAGCAGCTCCGACGAACACACCGGCCGCCCCGGCGATGGGTGGCACGCTACGGGTGGCGTTGGCCGAGAGCGACCTGCCAACGATGGACCCGCACATGCACAACCTGCGCACGGGGATCATCACCTTCTACCACATGTTCGACAACCTTGGCGTACGTAACCAGGAAACCCTGGTGATCGAACCATGGCTGGCCGAGAGCTGGGAGGTGGTTGAACCAACGCGCTGGCGCATGAAGCTGCGCGAGGGCGTCAAGTTCCATGACGGTAGCGATTTCACCGGCGCGACCGTGAAATGGAACTGGGAGCGCATTACCAACCCCGAGCAGAAGAGCCCGCAGATGGCGAACCAGGCAGCGGTTGCCGGGGTGGAGCTGATCGACGATTACACGATCGATGTCATTACCCATAACCCGTACCCGATCTTCACTGAGCGGCTCCAGAACTTCCAGATGATCTCCGAGAAGGTTGCCGAGAAAGGTGACGAGTTCCTTGCGGAGAACCCAATCGGCACTGGCCCCTACAAGTTCGTTGAATGGAAAAAGGGCCAGGAAATCGTCATGACCGCCAATACCGAGTATTGGAACCCGGACGTGACGATGGCGTACACCGACGTCATCCTGCGGATCATCCCCGGTGTTCCGACCCAGTTGGCCGAGCTACTGGCCGAAACGGTCGACATCATCCGTGTCGTGCCGTTCGACCAGATGCAGGCGGTTACCAACTCAGGGGTTGCAACCCCTAAGGTGCAGCCGATCCTGCGGGTCCAGTTCGTGCGGCTGGATGCGAAGGGACGCGGCACCCCGGACAACCCGTTCACCGACGTGCGGGTGCGCAACGCCGCCAACCATGCGCTGGACATCGATACCTACATCGAGACATTGCAGGCCGGTGGCGACCGCACCCCGGCCATGGTGAACCCGAAGCACTTTGGGTTTGACCCGACGATCGAACCACATACATACGACCCGGACCTCGCCAAGCAATTGTTGGCGGAGGCTGGCTATGCCGACGGGTTTACCGTGAAGTGGATGACCGGTGCATCGCTGATGCCGAACGCCACCCAGGTGGAGCAGGCAATGCAGCGAGACCTGGCGGCGGTAGGCATCAACACCGAGCTGAACTATCTCAGTGACGGGAACCTGTTCACGACCTTGCACAACGAGGGCAAGGGCGACCCGATGATGAGCTACTCCTGGGGTTCGTACTCGGTGTTCGACACGGACGGCATCTACTGGGACATGTTCCACAGTGACTCGATCTTCAGCTACTACAACAACCCCGAATTTGATGCGTTGATCGAAGAAGCGCGCGGGATCATGGACTCCGAGAAACGCAAGGAGCTCTACTCGCAGGCACAGCGCATCATCCGCGATGAAGCGCCGGTCCTGTTCATGTGGGGCTTGCACACTGTGTGGGGTGTGAGCAACAAGGTGGACTGGAGCCCAGCGCCAGACGAAATCGACCGCTACTTCTGGGCCAAGCCGGCCTAAGTCTCAGCAGGCCCGCGGGGCGCTCGACACAGGAGAGCGCCCCGCTCCTGGGTGCGGAGCGAGCCGGGCGAGCGCCACCGGCTTGAAGGAGGCGTGGCCGTTGGGTGCCTATGTCGTCAACCGACTGATTCAGATGTTTGTCGTCATCGTCGGGATCTCGGTGATCGTGTTTGTGATTACGAACATGATCGGCGACCCGGTGAATGTCCTGCTGCCGCCGGAAACGCCGTACGAACAGCGCGAGATCTTCCGAGAGCAGATGGGGTTCAATCGTCCGTTGGTCGTGCAGTATCTCGACTTCGCGGTCGATGCCGTGCGCGGCGACTTCGGCAATTCCTTCCGGACCGCGCGGCCGGCGACGACGATCGTCCTCGAACGTATGCCTGCCACATTGTTGCTGACGGTTTCGGCAACCCTCGTCGCAACGCTGATCGCGATCCCCATGGGGATTATCTCGGCGTACAAGCGGCATTCGATCTGGGACAACCTGACAACGATTTTTGTCGTCACTGGCCAGGCGATGCCGATTTTCTGGCTGGGGTTATTGTTGATCATTATCTTCGGTGTGAACCTGAAGTGGTTGCCGCCCTCCGGCTACGGCGACTTCGGCATCGAACGTTTGAAGCACCTGATCCTGCCGATGGCGGTGCTGGGTTTCTTCCTGGCGCCGGTAACGGAGCGTCTCGTGCGTTCTGGCATGCTCGACGCACTCTCCCAGGATTACGTGCGCACGGCCCGCGCCAAAGGATTATCCGAGCGGATCGTCCTCTTTCGGCATGCGTTGCGAAATACGATCATTCCGGTCATCACCGTGCTGGGGTTGCAGTTCGGACAGTTGCTGGGTGGCGCGGTGATTACCGAGAGCGTGTTCGCCTGGCCGGGGGTCGGGTTATTGGCGATCGATTCCATCCGCAATTCTGATTTCCCGGTGACGCAAGCGGTCGTGGTGATCCTCGCCGTGCTCATCTCATTCGTGAACCTGTCCGTCGATCTGATCGTCGGAGTTCTGGACCCGCGCATACGGCGCTAACCGCACCCTGATGGGCAGTCGGGGTGTGCTGCCGGCCCCAAGGAGGATTGAGATCGATGGCGAGTGTTGGCACCTCTACTCCGGAGACGACAGCGACCCTGTTCTCTCCGAACCGCGTGCGACGGCGCACCCTGCGTGGTGTGCTTGCAGCCGCCTGGAAGCTACGTCTATCGGTGGCGGGTGCGACCGTCCTGATACTCCTGATCTTGATGGCGATCTTTGCCCCGCTCTTGACCCCCTACACCACCAATGAAGGCTCGATCCGCAACCGGTTACAACCGCCGGTTTGGCAAGAGGGAGGCACCTGGAGCCACCCGCTCGGTACCGACGGGATCGGCCGTGACTACGCGACCCGGTTGCTGTACGGAGCGCGCGTCGCTCTGGCGGTCGGGCTGTTGGCCACCCTGATCTCCGGCGTCATCGGCGTCTTTTTTGGAGTCATCGCGGGCTACTTTGGCGGGAAGATCGATACGCTCATCTCAACGCTTGTGAATATTATGTTGACGTTCCCGTTCATCCTGCTCGCCTTGTGCATCATTGCCGTGCTGGGATCGAGCTTCACGAACGTCGTGTTCGTGTTGGGCATTGGCGCTTGGCCGATCTACACGCGGGTGATGAAGTTCGAGGTCGAGCGCATCAAGTCGCTGGAGTACATGTCTGCGGCGCGGGTTATCGGGCTGCGGAACTCGCGCATGATCTGGCGGCATGTCATGCCGAACCTGGTCAACACGATTATCGTGCTCGGCACCGTGCAGGTGGCGCGCCTGATCATTGCCGAGGCATTCCTCAGCTATCTTGGCTTGGGTATTCAGCCGCCAACTCCGACCTGGGGCCAGATGCTGCAGGAGTCGATCGCATTCTCGTTTACCTGGAGCGACATTTGGCTGCCAACCTTACCGGGCCTGGCGATCTTTATCACAACACTCTCGATCAATTTCGTCGGTGATGGTTTGCGTGACCTCATTGACCCGCGGGAACGTGCTGTGCTGTAGCGCACTACCGCTCAGGAATCTCGAGACAGTGCCGATCTGGGCAACGAGCGCTGCGCGCCGGATCGCGCAGCGCTCGTTGTTTGACTGCGGGTCCGTGCTGCGGTAGGCTCCGCGGGCGGAGTGCGGGGACGCACGCCGCCGCAGTCAGCCCGCGCGGGCGGAATGCAGACCTCCTGATTGTTGCGCCGGCCGATTCAAGAAAGGGGTGATCGCTGCGCCATAGGCGGGCGCGAGGCAACCGCAGCCTGGGCTGACCGGAAGGGCGTCACCGCAATGTTGCGGTGGGAGTTTGGCCGGACATGCAGTGGAGCATTTCCGAGCCGCCAATCGTTGGGAGTACAACGATGGATATCAGACTTGGCAGCAAAGTTATCAGCGGAGACGGGCACGACATCGGCAAAGTTGATCGGCTCGTCCTCAACCCCGAAACCCGCGAGATCGAAGAGATCGTCGTCCACAAGGGGTTTTTCCTCACTGAAGACCGCATTATCCCAATTAGCTCCGTCACCAGCACCGATCAGGACGGCGTAGTCCACGTTGCGACGCACGCAGCGGATTTCGCGTCGTTGCCGCTCTTTGTCGAGCACGCCTACCGTGTCCCCACTGCGGACGAATACACCACAATGCCATTTCCGGTCGATCCGGTTGTTGGCTCACCCGGGTATGCCGGGCCGATCCTCTGGTCAGCCCCGACGCAGGGGCGCGCGATCGTGACCAACCTGCCCATGGAGGCGGCCCCGGTGGCTGCATCGAGCATCGGCGACGACATGGTGACGATCGATCGTGGCACGAACGTCCTCGATCGGGATGGCGAAACCGTTGGTACCGTTGAAGATGTGCTCTACGACGCCAACGGACGCTTGTCCGGTATCGTCGTGACATCTGGCCTGATCCGCAAGCATGAGCTCCGAGTGCCGGCACACTATATCGAGAAACTGCTCGACACCGAGGTGTGGCTCAACCGCCAGCAATCCGAGCTGAGCGAGGAATAGCACAGGCGCCGCTCGTCCCATGTTCCCAATGCGGAGCTGGGACGAGCACGTTCACGCGGGGAACTCGAAGACCGCCTTAACAACCTCGCTGCTGCGCTTGTTGGTGACGGTCGCCAATGCCGTCTGGTAGTCGCGTAACGGGAACCGGTGGGTGACCAGGTGGCCCAGGTCAACGCTGCCGTCACCCATTAACCGCAATGCCAGGTCCATCGTCGACAGCAACCGCCCGTCCCAGCGCTCGATGGCGTAGCAAAACGAGCCGCGGATCGTCAGCTCGTTGAGCCAGATCGGCGTCCAATCGACGCCGCGCGGCGTCCCTGCCAATCCGACGAGGACAACCGTCCCACCCGAGGCGGTGAAGCGCAAGGCATCGTCGACGCTGCCCGGAGAACCAACGCACTCGAAGACGACACGGGCGCCACCGACGATGACGTTCTTCCCCAACACCGGCTTGAGCGCGGTCGCACCAAACGCCTCAACGAGCTGCGCTTCGGCCGGTGCATCTTTCGAACCACGGATGACCAGGTCCGCGCCGAGCTTCTCGGCCAATTCCGCTTGAAAGCGATGGCGTACCGAAGCAACGATGGTCGCCGTCGAGCCGAGGGCGCGCAGGGCGGCGATCGTGCAGAGTCCGATGACGCCACCACCGATCACCAGCACTGTTTCCTCGTTGCGGGGAAACGCCCGCAACACGGCGTGCAAAGCGACTGCGAACGGCTCGACCAGCACAGCATTTTCGTCGCTCACCCACTCCGGCACGCGCAGCACCTGCGAACGGTGCGCGACGAACTCGGCACTCCAGGAACCGCCCGTGTCGCGACAGAAGCCGGTCAGCATGCCTGGGGAGAGGGCGCCCATGTGGAAACGCTGGCACAGGTTGACATCGCCACGGGCACACATCGTGCAGATGTCGGTGATGCCGCGTACCGTGCACGACAGCAGGGGGTTGATGACCACGCGCTCTCCCACGCTGAAGTCGCCGGCAGCGTTGCCGACGGCAGCAATTGTCCCGACGTTCTCATGCCCCAGCGTAAACGGGAATGACGTGAACACTGACGTGCTCGGCGACGCGTGCAGCATGATCGTGCCGAGGTCGCTGCCGCAAATGCCCCCGTAGCGCGTGCGTACCCGCAGCCACTCCTGCGATGGCAGCAGCGGTGGCCGGACATCACGGGCTTGCAGGCATGCGCCGCGCCCCCAGTAGATGTCGTGCTTCCCCTTGCCGGCCACCTTGGAGAGCGCATAGCGCGGGATGGAATCGCTGAACTGCAGCGCGAGCATCGTGCTAGTCCCCCTCGCGTTGGGCGTCGGCCTCAAGTCGCTTGCCATAGCGCTGTCCGCTGTAGTCGTAGAGGTAATCGGTGATGGCGTTGGGGTCGGTGAACCCCGTCCAGCCTTCGCGGATTTCTGAAAGCTGGATCATAAAGTTGGTTGCACCGTTGCGGTAATGACCGTAGAGCGACCAGCGCTCCTGGCGTTCCAGCAAGGTGAAGTCGGAGACGAGAGCGGCGTGTTGTTGCAGGTGCCAGTAGGCGTGGTCAAGGGAATCGACGACGAACCCCAGGTGGTGCCAGCGCGACGGCAGCCCGTCCGACATCGGGATGTCGTCGCCCGTGTCGAACAGGAAGAGCGCCGTATGGCCGGTCGTCAGCACGGTGATATGCGGGTCGTGGCGCATCTCCTGCATCTGTAGCACGTTCGTGAAAAACGCATGCGCGGACTGCCGGTCCTCGACCGTGATCGCGAGATGGTCGAAGCCGATGTTGCGCCACGGTCCAGGGGTTGCCGGTATGGGCGTCAGTGTTGTCTGCAGGGTCACCGAGCGGCCATCGCCGTAGGCGCGGACGACCTCACCAGCGAACATGTCTGGGTAGACATCCGAGCCATCCGGCGCGCGCATGACTAGGCGTTGGCCACGCCGGAGCTCTTCGGGGATGGCGTGGTGGATGCCGTCGTGGATGATTTCGAACGGCTTGAGCTGGGATGTATAGTCGTTTGCGCCGAGTCGGAAACTGACCGTCAGCCGCTCGGCGTTTGCCTCTGGTCCGTGTTGCTGCACCATATCCTCGCCTCCTGCACTGTTGCACGCGCTGGCAGCGTAGCAGAACACGACCTCCGGCACCACGCAGCGCGAGTGCGGGTCGCTCCTCTGGCACGGCACAATGCTGAGATTGGCGTCGCCTGTGACGCGCATGTGAGCCACGATGCCTGCTCCGGGCTGCGCGCTACACTGCCGCTAATGGGCAGCAGCAACGCGCCTGCGGTCGAACATGCCCCAGAGCGAAACGAGCGCCCAGACAGATTCAAGCAGTAAGAAACCCCACTGTCGCTCCTCCCACGCAAGGACTGCGAGGGTCGCCGAGCCGACAAGGTTCAGCAGCAAGTAGAGCAGCGACTGCGGATTGAGCCAGCGCACCTGTGCCGCGATGAACGCGGCCAGGATCAGGAGCGCCCCGAAGATCTGCACGATCTGAAGCATGGTCGTTTCCCTCTTCCCCGCTGTTCAGTCGAACCAACCCACCGGTATGCCGAACTCTTCGGCGGTGCAGCGCAGGATATCGTCGGTGACACGGTCCACGAGCGCGCGCTTTTGGGGGCTGTCGGGACCGTTGAGTGTGATCAGGTCTTCGTTGAACAGAGTCTTGCTGACATCAACCGCGCATGCGCTCGCCTGATCGATGATCGGGCCCATGAGCCAAACCAGTTGGTCCGGCAGGTTTTCTTCCAGGCAGCGGGTGAGGATCTCGTTGGTCAGCGAGGGGTCATCCTGCGAAAGGGTATAGAGCAGGCCCGGCCCGATGTTGCGTTCGATGCATGCGCTGACGCTATCGCCAGGGACGATTGCGACCGTCGGAGCGATGAAGGGCGTCGCTGTTGGTGTGGCCGTTGGCGTCGGCGTCGGCGTCGGTCGGGGTGTCGGCGTGCTGGTGGCTGTCGGCGTCGGTGGCAGGGGTGTGGGCGTGGGTGTTGGGTCAGCACTGAACGGCCCGCAGGCCACGATGCTCACCAGCACCGTTCCCACAATGACAACGCCTGGTTTCATGGCGTGGTCCTCCAGACTGCAGGTGTATCCGGCCGTCGGTCGCCGTCGCAGGATCATACTCTTCGCGATCAAGCGAGTTTGACCACCGCACTGCCGCGCCGCAGAATGGGGACGCTGCGGAGGGCGCGCTGGACTTCAACGCCGGCGCGGGACGCCAGCGTGGGCTGGGAGGGATGTGGGATGCGGATATTCTTGATCGTCGCGGCGTCGTTCGGAGGGTTTCTGGTCGTCTGTTGCGTGCTTGGCATCTTCGTGGGGTTGCCGCAGCTGCGTGATGAGCTGGAGTCGGAGGTGCACGAGGCCGTCTCTACCGAGGTCGCGCGGCGGATTCCGGCCATCCCTGGAACTGGCGCAGAGCCGGGGGAGTACATCATCACCCAGGAATCACTCCAGGCGAGTATTCGCGAGAACGCTGATAACGAGCGCGATGCTGAGAACCTTTTCGTGCGGATTACGCCGGCCCAAGTGGAAGTCGGGCTTGTTTCGCGTGGGCAGGATGCCACCTACTCTGGGGTGCCAGCTGCCGAGAACGGCCAGTTGGTGATGCATGATATGGATTCCAACAACCGGTTCTTCGAGTTTGTACTGTCACCAGACCGCCTTGGCCGGACAATCGCCGAGGCGGTCAACAGCTACCTTGCGCAAAACGGGCTCCAACTGCAGAGCCTGGAGCTGCAGGATGGTCAGATGGTGCTGATCACCGTCGAAGCCTGATCTGCTGCCGAGAATGAGATACATCCTCCGCGTCCGCAGCAACGGTCGCGGAGGATGCGCCGCCAAGTTGCCTGTATTGTCCGCTTGGCGATGGACACGAAGGACTACCCAACCGGACCGAGATGATAGACCTCGACGCTATTGTTGCGGTCGAGTCGCAATGTGGTGAAGGCCTCCCAGTTCAGCTCTACCGCCCAGCGGCGTTGCCAGTTTGCAACATCTCCCGCCGCGACGGTATCGCCAATGGTGCAGGAGATCTCGACCCCGTTGGCGACGAGCCGCAGGCGTTGCCCGGGGATGTAGCCCGGCTTGACACAGTAGTAGCCGTTCGGGTCGTACTGCCAGCCAGCAGTGACCAGGCCGAAGCCAGCGTAGAAACGCAGCGTGCGTTCCCACCAGGCGCGGTCGTAGCTTGGTGCGTAGTACGCCGCCTGCCCGCTGGCGATGGGGCTGTGCGGGTCGTTTGTGACTGGTGGGACGCCGGTAGTGGCGTCGGTGGTGTACTCCGTGAGCAGTTGCTGGTGTCGAGCCAGCGTTGCCTCGACCAGTGCATGTGGGTCGACATCGCTGCGGCCCCCCTGGAAGTAGGCGGCTACCGCGGCGCGTATGTCGTTCGGGTGTGCGTCGGTCGCGCGGCGCAGCTCTGTCGCTGCCAGCAGCGCGTTAAGTCGTGGGTCGTACAGGTCGCCGCCGCCGAGCTCTGAGGCGACTTCAGGGCGCACCGCGAGGAGGCCGACTCCGCCATTTTGTTGTGTCGCCTGGGGGTTTCCCCCGCTCGCGACGTGGGCAATAGCAACAAGGAGGAACGGGTCGAGCTCGCGTTCCAGGGCGGCAGTGACAATCTCTTCACCGAAGTACTCGTGGCTCGCAAGCTCGATGCTCACGCGGTCGTCCGGCTGATAGAGACCGCGCCAGAGTCGGTAGTGCGCACCCGCGTTGTTCGACTCGACCTGCCAGCCGGGGGCGTTCCCTGGAGTGTAGGTAAGGATGCGCCGCTCGAACGCCTGCAGCAGCACCCGTTCCGGCTCGCCGCCAACGAGTGTCTGGGTCCAGTAGGGCTCGGTGAGTGGCCGGCCGGTGAGCCAAAGCGGGTCCACCGCCTGGCGGGCAGCCCAATCGACGAACGGGGCGGCTATGTTGTGTCCGGTGACCGTATCAAATGCGCCGACAGCGATACCGGCATCCAGGACACCGCGTGGGTCAACTGAGCCGTCTGGCGTGACAACGGCCGTGATCTCCTCGCCGATGCGGTTAGGATAGGTCGTGCCTTGCACCTCGCCGCCGTCCAGTGGCCAGCCATTGACCGATGCCAACGGCGCGAGCATCGCATAGGTGAGCGGGTTGGGCTGGTCGAGGTCGCCCGCGACGGCGATCGCCAGCGATGGACGTGAGACAGCCCAATCGGCAGTGAAGGGAACCTTGCCGGCGAGCATCTGTGTGACCAGCAGCGCGCCAGTGACATACCAGGTGGAACCCGGCGATTCTGCATCGACAAGGATGTCCATGCGCCCTTTGTCGTAGTAGACCATCGTGCGCACCCCGGCCGGGCTGTCTGCCGAGTACTCTACCGTTGCTGCGAGCGCGGCCGGGCCCCAGGTCCAGCCACGAACGCGCGACCCGTCGGCCACTGGGCCATCGGTCGCCTGCCAGATTTCGGCGATTGCGCGGTCCACCGGCATGCCGGTAACGGTGAGAAGCGCGGCGGCGCTGGGAGCCGCGCTACTGTTGAGCGTTAGTGGAGCCGTCGTCGCGACGATTGCGACAACGGCAGCGACGCTGGCGAAGCGCCAGCGAGTTCCCGCCCTCATGGTGATCCTTCCCTTCCTTCCAACACCGGGACGCAGGCAACGCGCGCTCAGGGGGTGAGCTACAGAGGGGCGCCGGGGCTGACGTGCGCAGGGAGCGCGCCGGCGGGGTGCGTTGTGGTCCCATTGGCGATGCCGGTGTGTCACCGACTCGCGGTTCCAGAAACCTAGTGTGGGAACCTGAAGTGAAGGTGAACTGAACCTGTGAAAATGCTCAGAAAGCGCGCTACGTACCGCGTTCCTGCGGTAGCCTGCGTCGCTCTACGGCAGGGAGCCTGATTCGGTTAGTACCCACGATTGCGGTCGACGAGGTTGCGAAGGGGCTTGCCGGCGATGAATCGTCGCAGATTATCTGCGAACAGCGCCACGATGTTGTCGCCGATGTACGGCGACGAGTGTGAATCGTGGGGGATGACGACGGCGTTCTCGATTGTCCAGAGTGGGTGCTCTGGGGGGAGAGGCTCCTGGATGTGTGCGTCGAGGTAGGCGCCGCTGAGGGTCCCATCGTGTAGCGCCCGCAGCAACGCTGCTTCCTGGACAACGCGCCCTCGCGAAACGTTGAGCAGGTAGGCGCCGCGCTTGGTTGCTGCAAACTCAGCCGGGCCGAGCAGGCCAATCGTCTCAGGTGTGAGCGGACAGGCGATGACGATGTAGTCGGCGCGTGCTAGCCCAGCCTTCAGCTGCCCGGGGGCGAGCTGTTCAGCAACAAACGGGGTGGCTGCGTCACTGCGACGCACGCCGATGACATGCATGCGGAACGCGGCGGCAAGGCGCGCGACAGCCTGGCCGATGTGTCCTGTGCCGACGACCAGCACGGTCTTGTCGCACAACTCGCTGCAGTGCAGCTCGCGCCAGTCCCGCTGGCGTTGCAGGGCGAGCCGCTCAGGCAGGCGTTTGGCGTGGAGCAGGATCCCCGCCATAACACTTTCAGCCAGCGCGTCGGCATGTACCCCGGCGGCGTTGGTGAGCAGCACATCTGGGCCAAGGATGTTCAACGCCAGGATATGCCCGATGCCACTGCTGCACGACTGCACCCAGCGCAGGCGTGGCGTTACCAGGGCGGCGACCCCTTCGGCAGGGATTTCGTCGCGATATGGCTCCGCTCCGCTGGCCTCCAGCAACAGTACATCGGCGGGTGGCGGCGCTTCTCCCCGTGTCAATTCGGCGCGGGTAGTGTGGAACAGCTCAACCAGTGGCGACACTGCTTGGAGGGTGGCAATGTGCTCAGGGGTGAGCCAGCGTCCATCCTCCTGGGGCTGCTGGTAGGAGCGCGGCACCCCGGCCACGACGACCCGGAGTGGCCCCTGGTGGGTAGGTTGTGTCGGCCGGCCGGCGCTTGGTGTCACCATATACCACGCTCCAAACCTGCTGCGGCCCGTTCAGCAAGCATGATGCACGTCAGGTTCGTGTTGGCACGCACAATGCTTGGCATGACCGACGCATCGACGATGTGCAGGTTGTCGATGCCATGCACCCGCAAGTATTGGTCAACGACAGCGCCTTCGTCTCCCACTGGCCCCATGCGACACGTCGCCACCGGGTGATAAATCGTGTTCACCGTCGCGAGGACATAGTGGTTGAGTGCTGTATCGTCCGCAAGGAGGGCCTCGTTGGGGACAATGCCAGCATGGGCGACTGGGCGGCCGGCGAACTGATCGAGTGGCGGGGTGTGGGCGAGGCGCCAGGCAAGGCGCAGGCCATCACGCAGGCGACGGGCGTCTTCCGGGTGGCCGGCGTAGTTGAGGTCGATTATCGGTGGGGCATGTGGGTCGGCGCTGGCCAGTTTCAGGCTGCCATGTCCGCATGGTCGTTGCACCCCAGGGGCCATGCTGAGATAGGCTTGGCGGCCGCCTCGCGCCGGTATGGACTCGTTCTCCAGGTAGTCGCGTGGCGTGAAGATGTGGAGCTGCATGTCGTTGGTTTCCTGAGAACCTTCGGCAGTGTAACGTAGCATCACTTCGTGGGTGTCGCGCTGGGGGTCGTACTCAGCCGGCGTCTCAAAGCTGATCCAGCAGCGGAAGTGGTCGTAGAGGGTTGCGCCAACTCCGGGGAGGTCCACGACCGGCGCGATGCCCAGCCCGCGCAGGTCATCGGCTGGGCCAATGCCGGAGCGTAACAGGATAGCAGGCGAACCAAGTGCACCAGCGGCCAGGGTCACCCGTGCGCCATGGACCTGCTGTACCTGCCCACCCCGCTCGACTTCCACACCGACCACCTGCGTGCCTTCAAGCAACAGGCGACACACCGTCGTGTGCGGGGCAATCGTCAGGTTCAGACGATGCTGCGCCGGATAGAGGTGACTGATGGCCGTCGAGATGCGGCGTCCATCGCGCAGGTTCATCGGCAATGGGCCGACGCCGGTGGCATCCGGGTGGTTGGAATCGCGGGTATAGGGATAGCCAACTGCCTGGCAAGCTGCGATGAACGCATGCGAAACGGGATGCAGCTGCTCATCACTGTAGCGGGCAATTGGTACTGCCCCACCTCTACCGTGGTTGGTGACATCTTCGGCGAACTCGGGGTCATCTTCGAGAGAACGGAACCACGGCAGCACGTGTTCCCAAGCCCAGATGGGGTTATCCAACGCAGCCCAGGTATTGAAGTCATCCGGTGACCCACGTAGTGCGACGATGCCGTTGACTGCCGAAGAACCACCAGTCACCTTGCCACGTGGATAGGGAATTGTGCGGTTCGGTGTGGCGCTGGCCTGGTAGCCCCAATCGTGGTCGTGGAGTGGGTTATTCGCGCCGCACCAGACGGTGAGCAGTGACGCGGGTGTCGTCGCGATCGAGGTGTATGCCGGGCCGGCTTCAAGGAGCAGCACCGAGCGCGACGGGTCCTCGCTCAAGCGTGCCGCAAGCACCGCGCCACTCGAACCGCCGCCGATCACGATATCGTCGTAGAGCGCAGGCATGCTCGTCCCCCCGATCCTGCCAACCGGCCCAACGTGTTGCGATAATCATCGCCGATTGGCACGCAGCACGCGAGGATCGTCCGCCGGAACGCCAAAACCCTTGCCCGACCGAGCGGACAAGGGTTCAAGCGCCGGTCAACAGGTGGGGCGCTTAGACCGGTTGGACTGGGGTCGACGCAAGCCCACGCGACATGGCGTAGATCGCTGCTTGGGTGCGGTCTTTCACTTCCAGCTTTTGGAAGAGTATCGACAGGCGGTTTTTGACGGTGCTTTCGGCCAGGTCGAGGGTTTGAGCGATCTCCTTGTTGGATTGCCCGCTCGCGACCAGGCGCAGCAGCTCAATTTCTCGCGGCGTGAGGCCGGCGACATTCTGGTGCTCGGTCATCTCCGACATGCGCCGGAACTCGTTGAGCAGCTTGGTAACCAGGTACGGCTCGAGGAT
Source organism: Chloroflexota bacterium (assembly GCA_003577355.1). Taxonomy (GTDB): domain Bacteria; phylum Chloroflexota; class Chloroflexia; order Thermomicrobiales; family CFX8; genus CFX8. The sequence continues at coordinate 45,740 of QEUZ01000001.1, forward strand.
CGACTCCCCACGCGCGGCGGCACGAATGGCTTCGATGACTTTGCCAGCTTCGCTGTTCTTCAAGAGGTAGCCGTTGGCGCCGGCGCGAATGGCCCGGATGATGTAGGCATCTTCAGCAAACATAGAGAGAATAATGATGCCCATGGCCGGGTAGCGCCGCCGCAGGTCTGCGGTGGCTGCAATGCCGTCCATGCCGGGCATCGAGATATCCAGGAGGATGACATCCGGGCGATGCTTTTCAACCGCCTCAATCGCCTTGGCGCCGTCACCGGCTTCGGCCACGATCGTGAAGTCGCGCTCCATTTCCAGGAGCTGGCGGAGCGCTTGCCGGAAGAGAACGTGATCATCGGCGAGAACGATAGATACCGCTCGATTCATATGTGGACCGCCTTCTGTTCCAGTCCCAGCCACCAGCGTAGCGAACGAATCACCCCGTACCCGTCGCGCCTGTACCGACGCGAAACCATTCTACGGAGTTGAATGCGGTAGGTTGATCAACCATTGGTCACGACCGCGCTAGTACAGCGGTGCCAGAGATCTTCCTGTACGTACAGTAATGCACGCCTGTGTCGCGTGCCCGGCGACGCCTGAGCGGCGCGCAGCCGGGGTGCCATGCTTTCCTTGTCTCTTGCGTGCGTGCTGGTGCGTCACACTGTGGCCCTGGCCGGTCAGGTTGCGCCGCATCGTATCGGCGGCCGGGGCGCTCATGGGTCCGTGCCGATCGAGCACTGCTGTGGTTTCTATAATTGGGCACGGCGGGAGCGCGTCCCGGCGACTGCGTAATGGGGTTGGGGAGGAACGCGGGCGTGCTCTTTGGGTTGCGCCGGCAGCAACGGCCAGCCGTGCCAGCGGTTGCATCCGAGGTCAGCGCTGCTGCCGATGATGACGCCGCTCTTATCGCGCGAGCGCGGGCAGGCGATCTGGACGCGTTCAACGGGCTTGTCGCGCGGCACGAGCGCGCCGTCTACGGCGTTTGCCTGCGTTACCTGCGCTCCCCTGAAGCCGCTGAAGACGCTGCACAGGACACCTTCATCCGCGCCTGGCGGGCGCTCGACACGTTTCGCAACGACAACGGCGATGGCTTCCGCTCATGGCTGCTGACTATCGCCGCCAACCGCGCGCGTGACATGTTACGTTCGAACGTGCGCCGGCCGGCTGACTCACTCGATGCGCGCCTCGACGACGAAGAGCAGACCTGGGAGCCGGAAGCGCCGGACGAAGCCCCGTTGGACTTTGCCGCGCGCGACGAGCTCGGGGCGCACCTGGAGCGGGCACTTGGACAGATCAGTCCAGACCAACGCCTGGCGATCATCCTGGGCGACATCCACGGCCATTCATACGACGAGATCGCGGCCATCACTGGCGTAGCGATCGGCACCGTGAAATCTCGGATCAATCGAGGGCGCGCGCGCCTGCGGGAACTCTTGCTGGCAGACTCAACAGCGCGGGAACTTTTCAACCGCTCCGGTCGTCAGGAGAGTGACGAAGGACGTGGCTGAATGAGCCGCCGCGCCGCACGCGCCCGCAGCCGATAGAAAGGAGGGCCGAGTTGGACGACGCAGACAACGACATCCAGCGGCGCTCCAATGGCGCGCCGGACGGCGGCGACCGGGCAACCCTGTGGCAGGGCGAGCATCTGCACCCGGAGGGCCTCTCGGAGTACCTCGATGGCGCGGGGCTGTTGCGAGCGTCCGAGCGTGATGCAGTCAGGGCACACCTTGCTGATTGCGCTGAGTGCCGGGCAGTGCTGAGTGACCTGCAGGCGGTGGTGGCAAGTCTGGCTGCGCTACCGCTGCCCGCGCTGCCGCGCTCCTTCGCACTGACCCCGGACATGCTGGAGGCACGCGACCTGCCGCAGCAACTTGAGGTCGGGCAGAAGCCGATCGACATGCTCGCGACTGCCGCCTGGCGCAGACGCCAAATTGCGCTGACGCGCTACGCCAGCGTCGTCGCGGCCGTTCTCCTGGTGCTGGTGTTCGGCATTGACCTGCTGACGGGTGGGTCTGAAAACGCGGACCAGGCGGCGTTCAATGTACCGGAGGCGTTCCAGCAGACATCGTCGAGCGCGCCTGCCCCGCCGCAGGAACCGGGCGAGCGGAATGCCGCTCCTGCGGAGGGCGATGCCACACCACCGGCGACTGAGGATGCGCCCGCGGCATCCGCCGAACCAACTCCGGCAGCCGCAGCTGGCGCCGCTGAGGATGCCGCCGCGACGGAAGCGACTGACGACGTTGCATTGTCCACCGCGCCAGATGAGGACAAGGATGGCAAAGAGCCCAGCACAACGCCTGCTGACGAGGTGACTGTCGCACCCAGCACAGATGCTCAGCGCAGCGAGCCAGACATGCTGCGTCTGCTGCAGTTCGGGTTGGCCTTGGGGTTAGCCTGGTTATTGGCGGCACTCGTTCTGCTCCCGCGCATATCGCCGAGGCGCTAAGCCGGAACGCATGCCAGTCCGTACAGGATGGATTGGAAGGAACCGGACATGCATTTACGAACACGGGCACTGCCTATCGCCGCAGCGATCGTCGTGATGGCGTTGGGGGCGGCGATCGTGACCAGCGCGTTGCGCGAATCGCCGAGCTCGGGCCTGCGGGCGGCTGAGATCGATACCACCCGCACGGTCAGCGTTTCCGGCATTGGCCGGGTGACGCTGACGCCGGATACCGTCTACATGACCCTCGGCGTCGATGTGATCGACCCCGATCTGGGTGTGGCGCAATCGCAGGCGGCCACCCGCATGGATGACGTGATCGCGGCCGTGCTGGACCGCGGCGTAGCGCAGGCGGATATCCAGACAGCGACCTACGCGATCAACGTCAACCGCGACTACAACCAGCCGGGTCAGCCGGTCATCGGCTACATCGTCACCCACACCGTCACCGTCAAGGTGCGCGATGTCGACAACGCAGGCAACGTGATCGCCGGGGCGGTCGATGCGGGTGCGAACAATGTCAGCGGAGTCTGGTTCGGGGTTGAGGACCAGGCTGGCGCGCTGGCGCAGGCGCGCGAGCTGGCAGTGGCCGATGCGCGAGCCAAGGCCGAAGACCTGGCGCGTCTGGTCGGGTCATCCCTCGGGCCGGTGCTCTCGATCAGTGAAAGCTCCAGTGGTGGCGCGCCGGTGCCATACGACGGCGTCGCCGGAGCAGACAAGGCGACAGCGGTGACGATCAACCCGGGTCAGACCGAAGTTACGCTCAGCGTTTCCGTCGTCTACGCGCTCAACTAACCCCGCCCGCTCATCAGGACGCACAGCGCCCCGCCGCGACGCCGGTGGGGCGCTGTGCGTTGGCATGCGTGCCTACACCATCAGTCCACGGCTGCTGAACTGCAGGACAGCTGGCGCGCTGTCCGCTGGAGCGGCGCGCTGGCGTTGTACCCGCGCTGTAATGGTGGGCGGTCCCGGGGCCGCTGTGGGAACCGGGAGCGCGGTCGTGGCGTCAACGTTGCAGACGCCAGGACCAGTTGGCGGAGCGGCCGGCCGTCGACGCAGATGTCGACGCCAGGAAAGTTGGACAGAGGAGTACCACCGATGCAGGGACGTAGAGGAGCGCGAACAGCAGAGCGGCCAGGCCGTGCGCTGCGGGTCTTTTCGCTCATCGCGCTTGCCGCGATGTTCGCGATGTTGCTGGCGGCGTGCGGTGAGGAGGACAACGGCGGCAACCCCCCGACGCCGACAACCCCACCGACCGCGACCCCAACCGTGGCGCCGCCAAGCCCGACGATCACGCCGGACGCGATCGTGCACCCGATGGGCCGTGACGACATCGTGCTGATCGTGGAAGTCAGTGGCGGGTTCGTGCCGCCGTTCGTGCTGGCAACTGAGCTGCCGACCTTTGTGTTGACCGGCGATGGCCGCGTGATCGTGCAAGGCCCGATGATCGAGATCTACCCACAGCCAGCGTTGCCGAACCTGCGAGTGACCCAGCTGACCGAGGAGGGGGTCCAGGCGATCCTGCGGGCCGCCAAGGAGGCCGGGCTGCTGGATGGTGACCTGAACCTGCCGTACGACGGCATCGCCGATGCACCGACGACCTTCGTGACGACCAACGCTGGCGGTCAGGTCTCGGTGGTCAGCGCCTACGCGCTGGGCATGGAGATCGACGACTCGCTGGCAACCCCGGAGGTGGCTGCGGCGCGCGAAAAGGTCGCGGCGTTCATCGCCAAGCTGAGCGACCTGTCCTCGTGGCTCGCGCCGAACGACATCATCTCGCAGGACGAGGAGTACGCGATCACCCGTATGCAGATCGTGACCCAGCCCGCTGACCTGTCCTTCGGCAGCGGCGACGACAGCATCACACCGCAGGTGAAGCCGTGGCCACTGGCAATTGCGCCGGATGCGATCGGTGAGCCGTTCTTCATGGAGCAGTCGCGCTGCGTCGTCCTCGAAGGGGCCGACCTGGAGACAATGTTGACTGCGCTGGCCGACGCCAACCAGCTCACCCGCTGGACGAGCGGCGATGCGGAATACGTCGTTTACATCCGCCCGCTGATCGCCTCACAGGCAGGTTGTGTCGCGCCGGGGAACCGCTAGCCGCTCTTCTCGAAAACTATGGACGACGACGGGAGCCGGGACGTTACGCCCGGCTCCCGTTCATTGCTTCCAACGCTGAGCTAGAACATCGGTTCGCAATTGCCGCCGTTACAGACTTCGTTCGAGCCGCACAGGTTGTCGTCATCGACACAGGCGCCGCTATCGCAGACGCTGCATGGGCCGAACAGGGACTGACAGAACAGGTCGTCATCGACACACACGCCGCCGTCGCAGCCGCTGCATGCGCCGTACTGGCTCTCGCAGTAGTTGTTGTCATCTTTACACTCACCGCCGTCGCAGACGCTGCACTCGCCTGTGCAGAGCGACGAATCGTCAGTGCATGTACCGCCGTCGCAGACGCTGCATGAGCCGTACGCGATCCAGCAATACGTGTCGTTATCAACGCAGCTGCCCCCAGTGCAGACCGCGCACTCACCGTTGCAGCGAGAATCGTCGTCGGTGCAAATGCCGGCGACACACGTTTCGCAGAAGCCGAGGCATTCGTCCTGTGAATCCTCGCACACGCCACCGTTGCAAACGCTGCACGGGCCGTTCAGCGTCTGGCAGTACTCGTCGCTATTGACACACTGGCCAGCCTCGCAGACCGAACACTCTCCGATAACGATGCTACAGTAGTAGTCATCGTCGACGCAGGCGCCGGTGTATTCATCGCAATAGGAGCAGCCGGTGCAGCCTTCGACGCACGTATTCGTGTATTCATCGCATTGCTGGCAACCCGAGCACGTCGGTATGCAGAAACCCGTGTCTAGGTCGCAGTCGTGACAGGGCGGGCAGGCGGGTTCACAGGTTTCGGTAAGCGCGTCGCAGTAGGTGCAGACGGGGCAGTCGCTCAGGCACTCGTCGCTGTACTCGTCGCAATGTTCGCATTCCAGGCACCTCGACACGCATTGATTGCTGTACTCGTCACAGTCCTCGCACGGGCCGCACAGCGAGGTGCAGACCCCAGCGTCGCATGCTTCACACGGGCCGCATTCGATTGGGACGCAGGAATCGAGGTCGACGTCGCATGTTTCGCAGTCGGAGCAGCGCGGCACGCAGACCCCAGCGTCGCAATCTTCACAGGGGCCGCACTCAACCGGCACGCACTGCCCGAGGTACGGGTCGAAGGGAGTACAGGGATCCGGGCAACTCGGTACGCACTGCCCGCCTTCGCAGATCTCGTCCGCGTCGCAGGTGTTGACGCACGTCCCGCCGTGACACTCGTGGCATGGCTCGCAGACCAGCGGCTGGCATGTGCCGGTCTGCGGGTCGCACGGCGTGCAGGGGTCGGTGCACTTGGCCACGCAGGTGTTGTTGCTGCAGCGCTGGCAGTTGGTGCAGGTCGTCTCACACACCCCCGTGTCCGGGTTGCAGCGCTGGCACGGCCCACACACCTTCGCCTTGCACTGCCCCGTCGCCGGGTCGCACTCCTGGCAGGTCGGGCATGGCTTGGCCGAGCACACCCCCGTGGCCGGGTCGCACGTCTGGCACTTGGTGCACTTCGGCACACACACCCCGTTGCTGCACTTCTGGCACCGGTCGCAG
>QEUZ01000220.1 GCA_003577355.1 Chloroflexota bacterium
CTACGCACTCGACGACCCACGCGTGATCGACCACCACGCTGAAATCCGCCCGGATAGCTACTACGGCGTCTCAAAGGCCTACGGTGAAGCAATGGGCCGTTACTACGTCGAGAACCACGGGTTGCGCGTCTTCTGCCTGCGGATCGGCACGGTGCGGGCGGACGACGACCCCCGCTCGCCGGAGATCGCCACAGCCAACGCCTGGCTGCCGCTCACGCCGGAACAAGCATATGAGCGCCTTCGCGCGACCTGGCTCTCGCAACGCGACTGCGCGCAACTCATCGCGCGTTGTCTGGAAGCCGACCACATCAACTTCGGCATTTACTACGGCATCTCGAACAACCCACGCCAGTTCTGGGATATCGAACATGCCCGCCGCGAGATCGGCTATGCGCCGGAGGACTCCGCGCCGCTCGGTTGAGCAGCGTGCGGCCCTTGCCGTGCCTCCCACTCCGGCCGCAGGATGCCGTAGAGCTGTACGCGAACACGCTCAGCTGCACCCGGTACAGGTTGAGCTCGTGGAAGGCGAAGCGCAACAGCCACTCCAGTGCTTCGCTGCCGTAGCCTTTACCACGGTTGGCAGGGTCGCCGATCAGGATCGAGAACCAGGTCACACCATGGCTCCACTGGATGCCGTCGAGCTCGATGTAGCCCAGCATTTCGTCGCTATCCAGTGGCCGCAGGGCAAACAGGTAGCCGTCCTTGCGCGCCTGCGACCCACGCATCCACTCCCCAAGTTGGGTCACGTTGCGCGGCACGCCCGGGCCGGAATCGAGCTGCCGCAGCGTGGCGCCGTCGAGGTCCCAGGTCGCCAGCAGTGGCAGGTCATCCTCGGTCATCGCGGTATACCGCAGGCGCGCGCTGCGCAAGTGATCGCGCATGTAACCGCCCTTACTGCCTTTTCGAACACGATCGCTGCAGCGCCGCTCGCATGCGGGCACGCAATGTACGGGTTATCGCACGCACGGCTGATGCAGAACAACTGCCATACGCGGGACGGCCCTCAGATCTGCAGCGGTTCCGGCCGGCTGCCGCTGGGTGACACCCACAAACCGGCGTCAGCGATGGTATGGAAGCCGATCCGCTGGTAGAGCGGCAGGCCAGCCTCGCTCGCCCCGAGGAAGAACCAGCGCGCCCCCTGGCGCTGGGCGTGGGCGATCGCAAACTCCAGCACCGCACGCCCAGCGCCGCGCCCCTGCAAGTGGCGCACCGTGCCCATCGACCAGATACCACAGACACTGCCGCCCAGGGTCGTCGTCACCGTGCTCACCGGAACGCCGTCCAACCGTGCCAGAAAGCGCGTCACCCCCTGCGCCGAGAGGAGCAGGGCGGCATTCGGCTCCGCACGCTCGGCTCCCTCGCCGCCAAACGCAGAGTTCAGCACGAGCGAGGCGGCCCGCAACCCTGCGGCATCGCGGATGATCTCGACCGGGAAATCGCGTCCGGCGACGACGAGCTCCGTCGGCTTCCAGCGCATCAACGGGATGCGCCCAACGCAGTCAAGACTATGCGACGGTAGCTCGGCGGAGAGTGCTGCTTCGGCAGCATGCGTAATGAACGCGGCGAAGGGCACTCCACGCTGGGCCAGGCGCGCGAGGAACATCTCCAGCAGTTGTCGGGCATCCGGCCCAGTGTCCAGGGTGAAGAGGTTCATGTCCGGCTTGGGGATGCCGGTGATGACCAGCGCTCCGCTCGGAGCAAGATGCGCTTCCCAGTCGCCATCGCGCCGGAATGACGCCACCATCGCCTCGCCGAAGAGCCTCCAGAGCAGACCCTCCGATGGCGCATCGTCTTCCATGGCCGCCCTCCAACCGCACCCGCCGCATGCACGCCGTGCTACGCAGCGCCACGTCCGCCGCGGCGCTGCGCAGGGCAGAGTCTTCCACGGCGAACACGTGGGCGCGTGGATGCTTCGGCAGGACGACCTGGCAGCAATACCAGCGCCTGCCAGATGTGCCGGGCAGTCCTGCCTCGGGCGCTACAGGTTAGTGGCGGTCGAGCCATCCGCCGATCACCTGCAAGTACAGCTCCGGCTCTTCGTCGTGCGGCATGTGGCCGCTGTTCTCGAAAATGAACACCTCGGAGCCAGCGATGCGCGCGGCAATGCGCTCGGCCTGTTCCGGCGGCGTGATCCAGTCGTGCCGCCCGGCAACAACCAGCGTCGGGACCTTGATGGTGTGCAACTGGTCGACGACGTTGAACTTCGGCATGCACTGGGTGAAGGAATGGTGGAACGCCGGCCCGCTGAAGTGCGTCTTGGCAATGCCGGCCTGGCCCGCCGCTTCATCCCAGCGGTGGAAGTACCACTTGAAGTATTTGGCGAAGAGCGCGCGCACCTCGTCGTCGTCATCGCTTGGGTTGGCCAGCGCGCCGAGAAACTCGGCCACTTCCTCATCTGTGCCGCGCGCGCGGGCGTTAGCTTCGATCACCTCCGGGTAATCCATGGCCGGCAGGGTGCAGGCCAGGATCAACGACTCCAACCGATCCTGATAGCGCAGGGCATACTCCTGGGCCAGCACCCCGCCGTAGGACTGCCCCAACAGGGTGAATCGCTCCCACCCAAAGTACTCGCGCAACGCGTCGGCATCGGCCGCCCAGGTTTCGTGGGTAATGCCGGACCAATCAGCCGGGCGTTCGGAGCGCCCGTTGCCACGATGGTCGTAGTACACGACCTGAAAGCCATGTTCGGCTAAACGGTCGTGCGATGGCCGGAAGTAGGTGTGGTCGAAGCCGAGGCCACCGTGCATCAAGAGCAATGGCCGCCCCTCGCCAACCGTTTCGTAGTACAAGTTCGTGCCGTTGACCTGCGCGTACACGATGTATCTCCCTCCCTATGCCATTCACGTTCCAGGCCCGTCCTTGAACGCGCTGCTGCCGGTATTCGGCAGCACAGTGGATCGCCCCCAACCCCCGGCCCAAAGACGGACTACAGTTCCAGTAGCTGCTTCGGAGCGGTCGACAGGTTTTCGTGCCCAGCCTCAGTCACCAGCACATTGTCCTCAATGCGCACCCCGCCGAGACCAGGGATGTAGACCCCCGGTTCAATCGTGACGATATGGCCGGGGCGGAGGATGTCGTTGCTCCGCGGTCGCACCAGCGGGCCATCGGAGAGTTGCAAGCCAACCCCGTGGCCCAAGCCATGCGCGAGGTATGCGCCATACCCAGCCGCTTTCAGCACGTTGGCGGAGGCAGCGTGGACCTCAGCGCCAGTCACCCCAGGGCGGATGGCTGCGATCGCAGCCTCCTGCGCCGCCAGCACTGCGGCGTGCAGGGCACGCTGTTCGGGGTTGGCCTCCCCTATGACGACGGTGCGGCTGCAATCGGAGCAATAGCCATTCCAGGTTGCGCCAAAGTCGAGCAACACCAAGTCGCCGCGTTCGAGCCTGCGCTGGGTCACGCTGGCGTGGGCAAACGTGCTGTTCGGGCCAGAGGCAACCATTGGTTGGAACGCCATGCGCGCAGACCCCGCGCCATTGGAGCGCAACAGCCGCTCCAGCTCAACCGCAATATCCCACTCGCGTGCCCCAGGCACGAGCTGCGGCAGGATGCCCTCGAACGCCAGACGGTTCACCTCCTGGGCGGCCCGTACCTGCTCGATCTCCCACCAGTCCTTGGTGAAACGCAGCGGCCCGATCAGCGGGTCGATGAACTCGACCGCGACCCCGAGACGCTCACAGGCAGCGCGGTATCGCGCGACGTCGGCGCCCGACACTTGCCCGGCTTCGATCGCCAGCCGGCTGATACCCGCCTCGCCAACCGCCTGGGCCAACCGTTCGAACTGGTCGGTCTGTTCGTGGTCGAAGGTAACGACTGCCATGTGCTGTACCCGTTGCAGGGTCTCGGCGTAGTCGATCTGGGTTACAACGAACGTCGCGCTATCCTGGGTGAGGACAATGGCTCCGAAGGGCGCAATGAAGAGCCCACTCGTGAAGGTCGAAAGCCACCCTTTCGCCTCGGCGCCGGTGACGAGCAGGCCGTCGAAGCCACGTTCCGCCAGCGCCGCCCGCACCCTGGCAAACCGCGCCTCGACCAGGTCGCGCGGCGGTCGTGCATCGAACCCCGTCACCTGTTCAGCCGGCACAACACCCTCCGCTGTCCAACCCCTTGCACTATGCGCCGATTTCGATCAGCTCTTTCGGCGAGAGGGTCAGGTTGACGATGCCATCCTCGGTGACCAGGATGTTGTCCTCGATGCGCACACCGCCCCAACCAGCGACATATAAGCCCGGCTCGACCGTCACGATGCAGCCCGGCTGGTAGACATCTTTGCTCGTCACGCTCTGGCGCGGGTCTTCGTGGATCTGCAGCCCAATGCCGTGGCCCAGCCCGTGGCCGATGTAGTCGCCAAAGCCCGCCTTCGTGAGGGCATCCAACGCCACCTGGTTGACCGCCGCACAGGAGCCGCCGTTGGTAATGGCCGCGATCGACTCCAGCTGCGCGTTCAACACCGCGTTATAGATGGCCTTTTGGCGCTCGGAAGCCTTGCCGATGACGACGGTGCGGGTGCAGTCGGAGTGGTAGCCGTTCCACGTCGCGCCGAAATCGAACTTGAGGAAGTCGCCATCCTGCAACCTGCGGTGGGTGACGCTCGCGTGCGGCAGGGCCGAGTTGGGTCCAGAGGCAACGATCGACTGGAAGGCCAGGCGCGCCGAACCGGTACCGTACTTGCGCAGCCGGTACTCCAGCTCCGCTGAGATGTCCCACTCGCTCATCCCTGGCTTGAGCAGGGCCAGCACCTCGGTGAAGGCGCGGTGGTTGACCTTGTTCGCCTCGACGATCTGTTCGATCTCCCAGGCGTCCTTTGCCTGGCGCAGGGCGGTCACGACCGGCGCTCCCCGCTCCAGGGTAATGCCATGCCGGCCGAAGCGGTCCGCGTACTTGTCCGCCTCCGCGACCGACATGTGCGGGGATTCGATGTTGATCTCCCTGATGCCGTACTGTGCAGCGACGGCGGCGACCCGGTCGTGCAGCTCCTCGGTGAAGTGGTCGAACGGCACGGTCGTCATGTGCGGCACGCCGTGGATGCACTCCTCGTAGTCGACGTGGCTCGTCACGAAGGCGGCGTCGTTCTGTGTGACGATGATTGCACCCCCCGGCGCGACGAACACCCCAGTGGTGAAGGCGGAGATCCAGCCCTTGTTCTCGTTGCCGTTGATCAGCAGCGCCTCGATCTGGCGCTCGCGCAGGGCGGCGCGCAGTTTCACCATGCGCGCATCGATCAGCTCGCGCGGCGGCTGCGTCGGGGCATCCTCCCGTGTGGTCATCCTCGTCCTATCCCTTCCCATCGCCCACCCAGGGCGCTATCCGGTCGGCAATAGCCAGACACATGAGCATGGCCACATAGGGCACCGCGAACAGTCAGCATTGATACAGCAATATGCCGCTGACGACAGCAGATTGCTCAGGTAGACGCAGTGGGCCATCGATGATGCACGATTATCGTTACCATCGCTCGTGCACCGACCGCGCGGAGTGATCGAATGTCTCCACCGCTGGGAACGAGGGATGCCAGGAGAACCTCCGGTCATCCCTCGTATCCGCGGCGTCGAGTGGACCACCCTCATGGCTCGAACGTTGGGGTATACGTTCAAACTACTCGGGCGACCCGTCGAACGCTTGATGAGAGATCCAGGAAGCGTTGAGCCTGATGGGATAATTCGAAGAACTCCCAACGTCCCGGAAATTTGCTGCCGCCTACAGAACTGTCCACAGTTCGATAGAGCGTCCGCCAATAGTTGGTCAGTCACCAACCGCTTCAAGCCGCGATGACACGATCGCAGTGAGTTCCTCGGTGATCGCCTCGCCGGGGGTGGTCAACAACACGTTCGCCTCGGCGCGAACGTGCCGGAACGGCGAACGCGCTAGAGTGCGCCGCATTAACGACGACGTGCGCCGCATCCGAACACAACCCGGCCGTATCACCACAATCACATTCGGCGCCGGTTCACACGGTCGGCTACCGTTTCAAGATCGGACATCGTTCTCACTCCTCATTTCGCCGGCTCGCGGCGGCGGTCGGCGCTCCTCACGTGTGTTTGACTATGTCGCGGTCAAGCCGGCTGGGGAACCTGCCGCAACGATGTGTGTCGTGAGCCCCGCAGGGCTAGCGCCTCCTCATAGCCGTCGTCCTCCTCATTCGGTTGCCGGCGACCTCTAGCGTGGCGCGCGAGTGCAGTACGCGTGCGCCAGGCGCACACGGCTGATGACATCCACTTCATTCAGCGTCTCGTCGGATAGTCGCCTGCCAGCCCGACCTCGTAGGTCAGCGCGTGGGCCGAATCCCCAAGGGCGGTCAGCCAGCAGATAGTCCGCCACCGGTTGCTCATGCCCAACAGGTCCGTTGAGTTCAGTCAGCTCCTTGACCAGAGGAAACAGGTCCATCTCACCACTCACTCCCCCCATCGGCCGGGGTCCGGCGCTCGGTCTCCGTACGGGACGCGCGTCGCGGACGAGCCGTTTGGCCTGCGGTCTCGTCCGCGATGCCGTCCCTGAGCACAGCGTCCCTCCCACATCCGACGTCTTCAGGAGCCGTCGGGGGCAACTGCAACCGCAGCCCATCCAGGATATTGCGCTGCAGATAGATCGTTGCCAGGTCAGCTCGCCGTGCTCGCAGTGCGTCGACAATCGGCATGTGGTTTGCCCGCACGCCACCGAGGTGGCTCGGCGTGCGCGGGTCCATGCGCTGCAATGTCGTCAGGTACAGCGCCCAGTAGTGCGCTGCCAGCATGATCCAGGTCTGGTACAGGCGGTTGTGGTTGGCGGCCTTCACGATGCGCTCGTGGAACTGGTAATCCACGTCGGCCAGCTGCGCCAGGTCGTTGTCATCGGCGGCAACCTGCATCTGCTCGACGAGCGCGGCCAGGATATCGAGCTCGTCGTCGGAGATGCGGGCCGCGGCGATCGAGATCGCCATACACTCCAGCGTGGCACGCAGAGTGGTGATCTCATTAACGTCGTCTTGTGTGAAGATCTCGGCGACATAGGTACCACGGTTTGGCCGGCTGACCACCAGCCCGTCGCGTTCGAGGTGCACCAGCGCTTCGCGCACGGGGGCACGGCTCACCTGCATGCGCTGAGAAAGATCGGCTTCCAGCAAGCGCGTGCCAGCCGGTATCTTCCCCGACAGGATCGCGGCGCGGATATTGGCGTAGACAACATCCTTCAGGCTGCCCTGCTGCACTGGAGAGAATAGCTCCTGGACGTCGACGCTCACCGAGCCTGCTCCGGGTTGCACGCATTGTCGACCAAGTACGCCAACTCCACCTGTGTAACCTTCACGCGTCACCGAATTTCGGGACCGAATCGCCATTCGCAGGGGTAGACAACGCGCTCATCGGTCGAATGTCGACAAGTTACCGCGATCATAGTTCCGCGCTGCCGGAGTGTCAAGGCGCAGGCAGATTGAGCGCAGGGCTGTGTCAAAGTCGCTCAGCGTTGCTGGGGGCACGGGAACACCACCCGCGATCCAGCCACCCTCGGGTCATCCTGAGCGAAGTCGAAGGATCTCCATGCGACGAGCAGGGTACATTAGCCGGGACACGCGACGTTCCCGCGCTTGGTTGCCCTGACCTTCTGCGTGGAGATCCCTCGACTGGCGCTCGGGATGACTGTCGAGAACGTGTTCGC
>QEUZ01000221.1 GCA_003577355.1 Chloroflexota bacterium
CCTGGTCAAGCGCGTTGTGGTAGGTGGTAAACGGACGCGCTGCCGCGCCTCCGTACACTGGTTGAAGCGTTGGGGTTTCGACTTCTAAGAACCCCTCACTATCCAGGAACCTGCGGATTGCAGAGATGATCCGCGTGCGCGTGACGAATATCTTGCGGACCTCCGGATTCGAGAACAGGTCCGCATACCGCTGGCGATAACGCGTTTCGACATCCGCAAGGCCATGCCACTTCTCCGGCGGTGGTGTGATTGCCTTCGCCAGAAACCGCCAGCCAGTGACCTCTAACGTCACCTCCCCGGTGCGCGTGCGAAACAAATGGCCACGGGCTTCCAGAAAGTCCCCGAGATCAATGAACTTGATTGCATGTTCGTACGCTTCACGCCCCAAGACGTTGGCACGCAGGTAGATCTGAATGCGTCCTTCGCCGTCTTCGAGGTGCGCGAACGTCGAGCGACCCATGTCGCGAAACGCCATCACCCGACCGACGACGACAACCTCTGTCGCATCCCGGCCGTCTGCCAATCTCGCTTCGACCGCCTCGTAGTGTGCGATTGCCTCCAGCGATGTGTGCGTGCGCTCGGCCCGCAGCGGGTACGGCTCAATCCCCGATTCTCGCAGTGCGCGCACCTTCTCTAACCGGACTGCCTGTTGCTCGGTGAATTCCACAGCGTTTGCCTCCAATTGTCCTGTTGTGTGCAGTTCTCGGATGCCGGACATTCAAACGCCCCGCGAGACATTCCTCTCCGGGGCGTTCGATCGTCGGGGGAGCGTTTGGCTATCCCACGTTCAGCGCACCTCTTTGATGGTAAACCGTGTTTCACCACCCGGCGCACTGACGACGATCGTGTCTCCAACGCGTTTACCAAGCAACGCCGAACCGACCGGCGACACATTCGAGATGCGCCCCAGCCGGGCGTTCGCCTCTTGCGGGCCAACAATCGTCCACGTCTCTTCAACCCCGTCTGCATCGACGAGAGTGACGATCGCTCCGAAGCCGATGGCGCCAGAAGGGGTCTGCTCGTGTTCCACCACCTGCGCATCGGAGAGTATGTTCTCAATCTCGCGGATGCGAGACTCTAGTTGGACCAGCTCTTCCTTGACGTCCTCGTACTCACTGTTGTCCGAGACATCTCCTTCGGAACTCAGTTCCTGGATCCGTTCGAGCAATTGCGGGCGCTTGGCGTACCGCAGTTGCTCGAGCTCGTGGACGAGGTCCTCTTTCCCTTGTGGGGTCAGCAGGATGCGCTCATCGGTCGACATCGTGGTCTCACTCCTCGACCCGAACCACCGTCATGAGATGGCAACGGAATATGCGGAGCGGCCGCAACGCGGCCGCTCGCAGGTGGGCACGACTGGACTTGAACCAGTGACCTCACGGATGTGAACCGTGCGCTCTGACCAGCTGAGCTACGCGCCCGCTTCCATACGTGAGTATAGCATGCGTGGCCAGTATATCGCGCTGCTAGTTTGGCACCGCCGATTCGAGCACACTGCAGGCCCGGCGAAGCGCCGCCCGTGTCCGGTTCACAGAGCGACGAAAGCTATGTGTCGCGCCCCACAACTCGTCATCACTCATCGCGACGAGCGGCTTTGGCGGGCGCAACCCTGGCAACGGCGTCACCCCCAACGCGGGGTCATGACCAAACTCACCGGCAACGGTGTAGTTCACCGGCATCAGTGCCTTACATGCCGAAACGATTGCGTCTGAAAGCTCCGCAGCTGACGCCTCATCGGTGACCTGCTGTGCACGGTTCATCACACGTTCGGCAGCATCATGCAGCCTGCCCAGGTCCTCACGCAGCTCGGTAAACCCACATGCATCCGCTGGCCCACCAGATGGCAAGCCACTCCAGAGCGGCTCGATCTCGTCGAGCGCAGCCCCGATTTCGCCGACAGGTCCACGCACATCGAGCGGTACAACTGGGTCAGTTGCCAACCGGCCGACGACTTCGACGTACACTTTGATGTCACGCACCAAGTTGGCTGGGTCGATCTTGTCCAACGTGTCTTCCGTCGTGTGCCACCACCAGCCAAGTCCGCCGCTGCGGGCGATATTGCCCCCGATAACCGCTGCCAGGCCACTGCTTGTCTCGCTATGTTCTCCTTGATGTGAGAGTGACATGAACACCGCCGGTAGGCCGATCCCCCAAAACGATTGGTCACCGGCACGCCCGAAGCGGTTGTAGTCCAGTTCCTGCTGTGTCTGGCGCGCGATCACCGAACGGGCAAGCGGGTAGGTCTCTGCCATCGAGTTCGCGTCGGTCAGCGTCGTCGCGTTGATCGCGCCGGTCGAATCGACATTCACATGCGCGACGCAACGCTCGTGCAGGTCAAACCAGTGGCTGTCGGCATACCAGGTCGATCCAGCGTAGCGAGCGTGCGAGTGGCCAGACCAGAACGCTAAGCGCAACCCTCGCCGCAGCTCCGCGCGGTGGGTCGCGCAGATGCGGCCGACCTCTATCATGGTTGCGTTCGCTGTTCCGTTATCCATCGCACCGTAGTGCCATGAATCTACGTGGCCGCTGAACATCACAAAATTCCGGCCGGCGGTGTCCAGGTCGGCGATCAGGACCGGTATCGGCCGCCAACCCGTATCCACCGACGTGCGTACCCGCGCCCTGACTCGGCCTCGCTCCAAGCGCTGGAGCATGCGCTCTCCAGCTTCCGTATCGACTGACACCATCGGAACGTTCGGCAGTTGGGACAATGTTTCTGGGGTCGGCGAACCCCAAACTGGCGACACGATCATCTCGTGCAAGTGGTCACCCGAGATACTGACGACCGCCAGAGCGCCGACACGTGTTGCCGCCTTAGCCTTCGCTGGCGTTGCCAACCCGTCGGTCAGCGCAATCTTCCCGGCTGCTCCCGCTGCGAGCAAAGCAGCCTCGCTGCCGTCTCCAGCGTAGACGAGCTCGCCAGCGACCCCGTCGTCCGGCGTGCTCGTCGAAAATGCATGGGTGATACAGACAGGGAAATCTTCATCGCCCACAACGATCGAGCTGGACAGCGGCAGGCTTACCAGACATGTCGGCTCGTGGATGACGACCTCAAAGCCATATCCCCGCAGCTGCTCGGCGATGTAATCGAACGCTTTGCGCTCGTCCTCCGTTCCACTCAGGCGCACCCACTGCGCGATGGCGACGGTGTGCGCCATCGCCAGTTCTTCAGAAACGTCGTTGATCCATTCAGCCGGCTGCGCCGTCGGCATGCTCACGCCTCCCTCCAGCTGTGACGCAAAGAGCAAACGTCACACTAATCGCACTCGGCAATGCACTCCACTTCGACATTCGCACCAGCAGGCAGCCGAGCCGCCTGCACCGTCGAGCGCGCTGGGCGGTTGTCGCCGAAGTGCGCGCCATAGACCGCATTGAACCGCGCGAAGTCATCGAGGTTCGCTAGGAAACATGTCGTCTTCACCACACGCGCAAGCGACGACCCCGCCGCTTCGAGAATGGCCGCCAGGTTCAGCATGACACGCTCGGTCTGCGCTTCGATGTCGCCTTCAACAAGCTTGCCCGTGGCTGGGTCGAGCGGGATCTGCCCGGCCGTGTAGACCATGGAGCCAATCTTGATCGCTTGAGAGTACGGACCAATTGCTCCGGGCGCTTTGTCTGTCGCGATGACTTCACGTGCCACAGAAACCCTCATCTCTACACGAATCACAACTCACCTGTGTACGCGTCATCATAGGCGCAGTTGCCCCGATGCGCGGTATCGTATCGCTTCTAGCATTCCGTTAGCGTCAGGTCAACAATCTCGGGGCGCCGCTGCAGAGACCACAGCTCAGGTACACTGTCCACACGACGAAGGTATGTGCGGTGGCCGATCCACAACGGGTGATGGTGACGCTGGAGCCCATGGACGCCGATGCGGCGGCTAGTTGGAACCTGAGAACGATCAGACAAGCTGCCCGCGTCCTCGGCGCTCAGCCGTCGTGGGTCGGAGACGTACAGAGCACCGCCCGTGCGCAACGGGTCGTGCGCGATATGCTCGAACGCCGCGGGTTCCCCACTGAGACATTTCATGTGCCAGGCAGCATGCCACTTGTCATCGCCGGCAATGGCCCGATCCTCATCACAACATTTCTCGACGATCCGTTCCCTGGCGCACAGCAGCACGACGGCTCCCCTCCCGCCATGCACGACAACATCGCTTCCGCTCCCGGTATCACCCGCAAGGCGGGTGTATTAGCCGCTCTCGGCGCGCTATTTGGTAGCAACAACGGGCAGATGTTCACGCTGGCAGTCGAGGCCGATCGCCACGCTGGCTCGGTGGCGATCGAACGCTGGCTCGATCGAAGCGGGAAGCGGTTCGTCGCCGGTCTCTGTGAAGCTGTTGATCTACCCGTGCCAACCCCGATCATCTTTCCATCAGCCTTCGGGCGGATGCTCGTTTCCATCACAATTGAACGCCACAGTTCGATAATCGAAGATACCTACGGCGGCGTTGCGCCAGACCTGGGCCACCTGCTGGCATCAGTGATCGCGACATTGAAAAGTTCAGACGCGGAGGTTGAGGTCCCGGGCTTCTACGATACCGTCCTTGTGCCTACTTCAGCCGAAATTGACGCTTTGGACGGCGTTACGCAATGCGTTGGAACTTGGCTCCAGTCATTCAGCGGTGCCAACGGCGACCGACCTGCGGATCGACACAACACCATGGCGCTATTCTTCGCCCCCGCAGTAGCAGTGCGCAGCCTGTCTGTGAATGACAATGGACCATTCTTGCCCTCGACCGCGCAAGCGCACATTGACATACGTCTCACTCCCGGCCAGCAGCCAGCTGCTGTGTTGCGTGCCGTTGCCGAACGGGTGCGGACTATAGCGCCGCATGGCCAGGTCACCGCGCTCTTGTCACGTCCACCCGTCGTTGGGAAATTACGCGATCGCGTCGAACCACTCGCTGGCGTGCGTATCATCGCGCTTGCCCCGGGGAGCACTCCTGCTGGACTCCTTGAAGAGCGCGGCACTCCAACGCTCGGTTACGCAGTCGTTGGTCGCGATGCACCGTCGAGCGTCGAGTCCGTGGATCTGAACCGCGTGTTGGATGGATCCAGCCTGTTGCGCTCACTTGCCACCCAACTCATGGCAAGACGGTAGGCAACGCAGGTGCCGTACATCTCGGCAACAATCGTTCTGGTGAACTACAACACCAGCGAACACGTCCGCACCTGCCTGGCCGCGCTGGAAGCGCAGACACAACGCCAAGCGATCGTCGTCGTCGACAACGCATCGACGGATGGGCAGATCGGGTTGCTGCACCGTGAGTTTCCACAGGTGCGGTTCATCCCGCTGCGCCGCAACGTTGGCTTCGCGCGCGCCGTCAACATCGTCGCGCATCACAAGGCGACGAACACCGAAGTACTCGTGACGTTGAACCCGGATACCGTCCCACGGCCAGATTTCGTCGAGGCGCTGCTCGACCCCTTGAGCAACCCGTCGGTGAGCGCAGTTGCGGGCACGTTGGTCTTCGCCTCTGACCCAGACGTCATTGCATCTGCTGGGGTCGACGTGTATCGCACCGGCCTGGCGCTGGATGCGCGCTTGGGCCAGCCGCTCGCCACAAGTACGCTACCCGCCGAGGTGTTCGGGCCATCAGGAGGCGCTGCAGCATACCGCTTGGACGCGTTCCGACAGGTTGGCGGCTTCTGCGATGCGTTCTTTCTCTATTTGGAGGATGTTGACCTCGCTTGGCGGCTGCGCCTCTGTGGTCACCACAGTATCTGGACGCCCGACGCCGTGGCAACGCATGCCTACTCCGCCGCTGCCGGAGAAGGATCTACCCTCAAGCGGCGCCTGCTGGCCCGTAACCGAGTCTGGACTATCGCGCGCTGCCTGCCGGATGTGATTTGGCGGCGCGACCGAGCGGCAATCCTGGCCTTCGATGCTAAGGCGGTGGCCTGGGCTGCCGCACATCGCGACATGGCATTGCTGCGTGGGCGGGCAGAGGGGATCGCTCGGTTGCCCCCGCGCCTATGCGAACGGCGGGCGATCCAGCGAGCGGCGTGCGTCTCCCCGGCCGAGCTGATGCGCTGGATCCAGCCCGCGTTAGCCGACCGCGAGCTCCTCGCGCTGCGCGACCTCACCCGCCGGTACGCCGTGCAGGAGCGCGCGCTCCCATAACGTGCAGTGCCTCTCTGGATTTCAACCAGTGAAGGACGTACACTGTACGTACACCATGCTGGGTCGCCCTGCTGTTGGCCACTCCGACCGCGACCCTTGGATAGACGCCTCGAAAGGCACTTGTATGGCAATCTCCGCGTCTCGGCCTGCGCTGCGGCGCGTGCGTCCGGTTCGCCACACCGATCCTCTGGCAGTAGCGCGGCGGGCGATACAGGGAATCTTGCTGCTCATTGCAGCGTGTTCATTCGTGGCGGTTGTTTTCGGCGGCACGTTGCTGGCATATGGGCTGTCGCACGACGAACGCGCATTCGCCGGCGTTTCAATTGCTGGTGTGAATGTTGGCGGGATGACCGAGCAGGAGATCGTTGGATCGACCGAGCAGCGCTTCGCCACATTCGAACAAACGCCGCTCGAGTTCCGCACCAGCGAAGGCTCGATTTGGCTGACGCCGGCGGAGCTCGGCATCTCGTTTGCCACAGACGAAATGGCGCAACGCGCGTTCGCATTTGGACGCACCGGTACGCTCTGGACCGACACACGCCAGTGGCTCGATGCACTCTCAGGCGGTTACGACGTCCCACTCACATTTGCGTTCGATCAGCGCGCGTTCAGCGAGGCGCTGGGGACACGCTTAGCCCCACTCACACTGGCTCCGCAGGATGCGACCTACCAGCGATCCGGAGATGGCGTTGTCACAATCGATGCAGGCTCCCAAGGCTTAGCGTTTGACATCAACGGTGCTCAGCAGGAGTTGCTTGCTCGCGCTGCTGCCTTGTCGACTGAGCCAATCTCCGTCACCACGGTTGCTATTCCCCCAGTGGTCAGCGAGGACCTGTTGGCGCCTGCCTTGCCGTCGATCAACAACTATGCTGGCGGTCCGTTGACGCTGCGGCTGGACGACCAGTCGTGGGTCATCGACCAGCGCGCTTTGTACGACATGCTTTCCATTTCGATTGACGGAGATGACGTCGCCGTCGAGTTCAATCGAGCGGCATTGTTTGCCAACATTCAGTCGATCGCCCGCTCGGTCTATACACCGGGTGTCGATGCATCGGTCTCAAACGTCGCTGGCGATTTTGTCGTTATACCTGCCAAGGATGGACATCGCCTCAACGTCGTAGCAACGGTCGACGCAATCATGGCCAGCCTCGCGCAGG
>QEUZ01000222.1 GCA_003577355.1 Chloroflexota bacterium
ATGTCGAGACTGGCGAGTGGACGCCGTTGTTCCGCTCCCACAAGCAATTCACTGCACCGGCCTGGTCTCCCGATGGCGCGGCGGTGACGGTTATCTCGTGTGTCTTCAGCGACCAGGGGATGACTGGTGGTGATGTCCTGCTGGTAGACCGCAATGGCGTTGCGCGCAACCTGACGGAAGGACACCCGCGCTCCTACCTTTCGTATGCCTGGGAACGCGACGGAAGTCGCCTGCTGGTGACGGCGCTGGAAGATGGCGAGTCGGAAATTGGCTACCTGGGGCTGGATGGCCGTTTTGAGCTGCTCTGGCGCGCTAAGGTTTCGCTCTGGCGCTACGGGTCGGCTAACCTGGCGCATGGTCTGGCATCCGGTCGGCCACTTGCGTTGACGCTATCGTCTCCGCACGAGCCATTCGATGTCTGGACAATTGACTGGCGCACGGCAGGTAGTCCGGCGTTGCGGCGCCACACCAGGTACAACCAGCACATCGGTGAGGTAGCGCTCGGCAGCGTTGAGACGCTGCATTGGACCGCCCAGGATGGCCTTGTTATCCAGGGGTTGTTGATCCGCCCAGTTGACGCGCCGGCAGGCCAACCGGCGCCGATGATTGTGCACATCCACGGCGGCCCGACCGGCCTCTGGGCCTACGAGTTTCCCGGTGCGCGCTCGATGGGTTGGGCGCAACTGCTTGCGGCAGAAGGGTACGCCGTGTTCATGCCGAACTATCGTGGCAGTATGGGGTTTGGCACGAGGTTCGCGGAGCTGAACCAACGCGACATGGGCGGCGGCGACCTCGCCGACATACTCGCAGGGGTCGACTACTGTGTCCGCGAAGGGATCGCCGACCCAGAACGGCTCGGGGTGTGTGGCTGGAGCTACGGTGGTTACCTCACCCCATGGGCGATAACCCAGACGACGCGCTTCAAGGCTGCGGTCGCCGGAGCAGTGATCACGAACTGGATCTCCTACCATGGCGTCGCGACGATTCCTGGGTTCGATACCAGCATCTACCGTGCTGATCCCCACGATTGGGACGGGGTGTACGGCCAAATGTCGCCGATGGCGCACGTCAAGAACGTGCGCACGCCAACCCTCTGGTTACACGGTCAGGAAGACCCGATCTGCCCGGTAGGGCAGGCGCACGAAATGTGGCGAGCGCTAAAAGAGCTTGGCGTTGAAACGCAGCTCGTCATCTACCCACGCGAGGGCCACGGTATGCGGGAACGCGAACACGCGCGCGATGTCCTGGAACGAGCCGTCGCCTGGTTGCGCGACCGAGTGTGAAGAACCACCGACACGCAGTAGATGCTGTGGGTTGTCTGTGGCGATCCTGCCGAACCCAGCGGACACGTGGTGTGGGTTCGCGTCAATAGCCGCAACCGCCAGTTCGATCGTCACACGGGGACTGGGCTGGTGGGCAGTCCGGCTCCGGATGCGGTAGTTCACGCCCCCAGGTTTCCGCCCAGACAGAAACCGCCTCGACGACCGGAGCGAGCGCGCGCCCCTTCTCGGTCAGCCGATACTCCACCCGCACCGGCGTTGCCGGGATCACCGTGCGGATGACGATTTCTTCCGCCTCAAGCTCCTTGAGTCGTTCAGAGAGCAGGCGGTCGCTCAAGCCGGGCACGGCTTCGGCGATGTCGCTGAAGCGCAGCGCTCCGCTGAGCAACACGCGCACGATCGCGCCAGTCCAGCGCCGGCCAATCAGTTCGACAGCGTGATGATAGCGTGGGCAGAACGCGCTCGTAACGTATGGCACGGTATCGGTTTCGGGATGCTCAACGCGCATGCTTGCCCTCCAAATCGTTAGATGCATTGTAATCCAAAAGTAGGGTATTGCAAGTTAGTCTATGGTCGTGCTATAGTGACTAACGAAAGGTGAGTAACTGACGGATGGTGGTCATCCGTCGGTGCAATTGGGGAAAGTAGGAGCTAGCCATGAGTGTGAGCACAACCGTACAGTCCGCAGAACCGACCGCGGCGTTGCCAGCGTGGACGATCGACCCGCTGCATTCAACGGTCGAGTTCTCGGTTCGGCACATGGTCGTGTCAACCTTCACGGGCCGGTTTACGTCGTTCGCGGCAGATATTCGATTTGATGAGGATCGGCTAGACGATTCGTCAATCGTCGCGACGGTCGATGTCGCTAGTATCGACACCGGAAACGAGCAGCGCGATGCGCACTTGAAGTCTGACGACTTCTTCAGTGCGGCGCACTACCCGCAGATGACGTTCCGCAGCAACCGCATCGAGCGCACGGCGGATGGGTTCAAGATCTACGGCGAGCTGACGATTCGCGGGGTCACTCGCCCGGTGGTGCTTGATGCGGAATATGGCGGCCAGGTCGTCGACCCATGGGGAAATATTCGCACCGGCATTGTTGCTGAAACAAGCATCAACCGGAAGGATTTCGGGCTGAACTGGAATGCATTGATCGAAACCGGCGGAGCAGTGGTAGGGGACAAGGTCAAGATCACGTTGCATATTGAGGCGACTCGCCCAGCCTGACATGGTCTGATCGGCAACCGGCCGCCGGAGATGCGTTGATCTGGTGCATCTCCGGCGGCTTCGTGTAACAACGAGGATGGTGCAGCAATGCTTGCTCGCAACCCACCACTGTTCGGGGTCAACATCGACCCGTCGCTCGCGAATGTCGCCTTGGCCGAACGCATCGCGCTACGGGCTGAGCGGCTGGCGTTTGATTTCGCGGGCATTCAGGATCACCCGTATATCTCATCCCATCTCGATTCCTGGACATTACTGGTTGTCCTTGCCGCGCGCACCTCGCGCCTGCGTTTCATCCCCAACGTGCTCAGCCTGCCGCTGCGGCCACCAGCCCAGTTGGCGAAGGCGGCAGCGACCCTCGATGTCCTCACCCGCGGGCGCGTGGAGATCGGAATCGGAGCGGGTGCGATGTGGGATGGGATCGCATCGTTCGGCGGGCCACGCCGCACGCCAGGCGAGGCAGTTGTGGCGTTACGCGAAGGTATCGAGATCATGCGATTGTTCTGGGCCTCAGCGAGCTCCGGGACGCCGATCGACTATCACGGCCAGTTCTATAACGTTACTGGCGCGCGCCCAGGCCCGCCGCCGGCGCACGAGATTCGCATATGGCTCGGTGCGCTGAAACCACGCATGCTGGACCTCACCGGCTCCCACGGGGATGGTTGGCTTGTATCAGTTCCCTACGTCCCGCCGCAGGATGTCCCGGCACTGCAGGCGCGGATCGACGGCAGCGCTGAGCGCGCCGGACGTGACCCCGCCGCGATCCGGCGCGGCTATAACGTGATGGGGGTCGTGACACTGCCGGGGAAAGCGGCGATGCGTCCGAACCGGCCTGGGACGATTGTCGGGACGGCGGAGCAATGGATCGAGACCCTTGCCGGCTACTATCGTGATATTGGCATGGATACATTCTTCTTCTGGCCACTTGCCGGAGACGAGGAAGCCCAGATTCAGGCATTTTCTGAGCAGATCATACCTGGCGTGCGCGCGGCAGTGGCCGCGGCGTAGCGCAGGCTTTGCTGGTCATCGGGAATACGTGTGGAGGATGAATGAGCGACGAGCCGTTCCACATTTTGGCGTTCTCAGGCAGTTTGCGACAGCATTCGTTCAATAGCGGCCTGCTGCGGGCTGCCCAACAGGTGACGCCGGATCACGTTGTCATTGAGATTCATCATCTCGGCGACATCCCGCTGTATGACGCAGATGTCGAGGCTGCTGGCGTCCCGGAGCCGGTACGAGCGTTCGCAGAGAAAATCCGGGCTGCCGATGCAGTGCTCATCGCCACACCAGAATATAATTACAGCTTCCCAGGGGTGTTGAAGAATGCGATTGACTGGGTTTCACGACCGGCGGTGCAGACGCCGCTGCGCCGGAAGCCAGTGGCGATCATGGGTGCAGCGGGTGGACAGTGGGGAACAGTGCGCGCGCAGTTGCATCTGCGCCAGGTGTTGGCGAGCGCCATCGAGGCGTACACACTGGTTAAGCCGGAAGTGATGGTGCCACGCGCAGGGTCTGTGTTTGATGACCATGGCAACCTGGAAGACGACGATGTGCGCGACCGCGTGCGGGCGCTGGTTGAGGCGCTCGTCGACTGGGCAAGGCGTCTGGAGGATGAGTAATCAGCTACTGTCCGTCGCTCGCGTTCTGACGAGCAGTCAAGGTCACCTCGTCAGGTAGTGCGTGCCACGCTAAGATATGATCGTACACCGGTGGCCAGTAGGCACGCGCGACGGCGAAAGGTTCGGCTGAAATGTCACGTAGTTTGCCCGTACCGTTGCGACCTGTGCGGCCAGAGGTTGTCGTTGTCGACGAACCGGCTGCTTCCCACGATCGACGCGCCCGCGCATTGGCGCGCATGGCCGTCAATCTCACGCCAGACGTTCTGGAGGCGCTCGACCGCGCGCTGACGCAACGCCGCGCCAACGGCGAGCGTCGCCAGCCACAACCACCCGTCCCCCAAGGTCAGGATGCACGCACGCATACACGCGCGATCCAGTACTCCGAGGTTGAGGTACATACGTGGGACCCATTCCCCCGGCGGGTAAAAATGCGCACGACAACCGAGTGGGCGACGAGTGCGCCAACGGTTGAACCGAGCGATTCTGGGTTGGATGATGCTTCCTCGACGTTGCGCCGCACGAGTTTGGGCGTCCTTGGGGTGGGTGGCGCGTTGGCGCTTGCGACCCTGGGAATACTGGCCAACCGGGGAGGGCGATTGCGCCGGCGCTAGATGCACCCCAACCCTTGGGAGGCTAACCCACCATGCTCGACAACGAGGTAGGTCATACAACTCAGGCAGGCCGACATTCTGAAACCCAACCGCCGCTTGGAAAGTCGAATTCCGACTACGACGATGAATTCGACGAAGAGGATGTACCGACGGTTGTCCTGTATGTGATTGCCGGGTTACTCATTCTGTCGTTCAGCCTGTATCTCATTGTTGGTGGTGGGCATAGCCACTTTCACTGATCCGCTGCCGCAATCTGCTCCGCATCGTGAAGCTGCTGACCAGGCGCTTGCGGCTGGCAGCATGCAGGGAATATAGTCCTACTGTTCGTTTGTGAACGGACATCTAGGACGTTTGAGCCTAGTTGTCCAATTCGTCCTCGCCGCATGATCGTCGTCGGAGGTGCAAGGGTGGTACACAGGCCGCAGCAGGCGGGCTGGGACCGCAACCGCGACGACGCCCTCGACCAGCTCCGCGCCGAGCTTGAGCGTGGGGGGCTTTCTGGCGCTCGCCCGCAGTCTCCAGCGCTCGTGCCGCAACCGGCCGTCAGCCTTGCGGTGCTGCAACTGCTCGACGGTACGCTTGTTGGCATGCTGTCGTGTAGCGAGGAGGCGGGTGTCGCGACAATCGGGCGGGGACGGGACGCAACGATCCGTGTCCACGACCCATATGTTTCTCGCCTGCATGCGACTGTGCGTTGGGATGCTGAGGGCGGAACCCATATCCTGCTCGACCACGGGGCACAAAACGGCACGTATGTGAACGGCCGGCGTATCACTGGTCCGACACGGATGCTTGATGGCGCGCGGATTCGCATGGGGACGACTGAGCTCCTCTACATCAGGCAGTTTGACTAATGCTATGCCTCAACTCCATGGAGCTGGCTCGGGTCGACTCGCTCCGTCGCACGCGTTGTGCTGACTGAAACGACAGGCAGCAGTCTGGTAATCTGGACACATGCGGTCGCAACGCTTGCTCTTCAGCCTGGTCCCGTTGCTCCTTGTGCTTGCCGTTATTGACAACAACGGTGGAGCGCAACCCGCTCCGCGTGCCTCTCAACCGTGGACCTCAGCCTTTGCCCGCACCTGGGAGCGCACGGATCTCCCAGTCGAGATGTCGCAAGTCAATCGCACCTGGATGTGGGGACCAGCAGCATTTACCGACGGGATCCTGGAGAACTACGCCGAAGGCCCGGGCGGCAAACGCTTGGTCCAATACTTTGATAAGTCGCGCATGGAGCGCACGACCGAAGCTGATATTGGCCCAGATAGCATCTGGTATGTGACCAATGGGTTGTTGGCCAAGGAGATGATTTCCGGGGCGATTCAGACTGGCGATAGTGCCTTCGTCCAGTTCGCCCCGGCCGTCTACAACGTGGCTGGCGACCCCGACGACCCGACTGGCCCGACCTACGCAACGTTCGCGCAGGTTACCACCGCCCCTCCCCTCGCCGATGGCGCGCCGATCACGCAGCGCCTCACCCGCATCGGGCAACTGCCGGATGACCCCGGGCTAGCTGCCTATGGGGCGTATGCCGCGTACCGCGTCACGATCGACGGGATCGACCATCAGGTGGCATCTCCGTTCTGGGCGTTCATGCACGCGAGCGGATTGATCTGGGAAAATGGTGGCTTCCGCACCGGCCCGCTGTTCGGCAGCCCGTTTTATGCAACCGGCTACCCACTGACCGAGGCGTATTGGGCAAGCGTCAAGCTGGATGGCGCCTACACCAATGTGCTGATCCAGTGTTTCGAACGGCGTTGTCTGACGTGGACTCCGGATAATCCGAGTGGTTGGGAGGTGGAGGCTGGTAACGTTGGGCGCCACTACTACACGTGGCGGTATGGCGATACTCAGCCGGAACCTGCCCCGCCGGAGGCTGACGGACCAGTGATCGTGCTCGATCCTGGCCACGACGCCGGCACTGGCGGGGCGCTGGGGGTCGAGTACGCTGATGTACTGCGCACGGCGTTGGCGACCCGTGCTGCACTTGAAGCAGCAGGCTATACCGTGTACCTCACCCGGCCAGACAATGCGACACGGTTATACGGCGATCCGGCGCTTATGCCGCCGAACGCTGATTCCATGGAGCTGGGCTACAACCAGGGCTATGCGCACACGACGAAGGCGCTGCAGTTTGCGCCGGACCTCTACATCTCCATCCATTACAACGGATCGGACAACCCCTCGGCAGCTGGTATGACGATCTACTATTGTGAGTTTGGTGGAGAGCAAAACCAGCTCCTGGCGGAGATCGTTCGTGACGAGCTGCGCGCATCGTTGCGGTCGATTGGTTACGAGCCTCCCTATGCCTTCGCAACTGAAGATGGCGCCATAGGAAAGTCGTACGGGCATCTCGCGACGTTGGGCAACGTCTACAGCGCGCCATTCGCATTCGTCGAGAACCGTCTGGTTGGTGTGCCAGCAGTGCTGACGGAGGCGCTCTTCGAAACCAACCCAACCGAGCGGGCGCTCATTGTTGATGACGCGACGCACGCGGCCCTCGCACAGGGATACCTGCGCGC
>QEUZ01000223.1 GCA_003577355.1 Chloroflexota bacterium
ACGAACAGTTGCGCCCTGCACTGCAGCGCCTGGAGCGCGCCCTGCGGGCCAAGGCTGATGAGTTCATGCCGGTCATCAAGACCGGCCGCACCCACTTGCAGGACGCCACGCCGATCCGGCTCGGGCAGGAGTTTCTTGGCTATGCCGGGCAGATCGAACGCGGCCAGCGCCGGCTGAACTGGGCGGTGGCGGAGCTGCGCGAAGTTGCGCTGGGCGGCACGGCGGTTGGCACCGGCATCAATACCCACGCGGAGTTCGCCTCACGCGTGACCTCGCTGCTCTCCCGCCGTTATGGGTTTGAAATCGTCGAGACCGACAACCACTTCCAGGCGCAGAGCACGCTCGACGGGGTTGTCGCTGCCAGCGGTGCGCTGAAGACGATCGCGGTGAGCTTGCTGAAGATCGCCAACGACATCCGCTGGCTCGGCTCTGGCCCACGCGCAGGAATTGGCGAGATCGACCTGCCAGCGGTGCAACCAGGCTCGTCGATCATGCCCGGTAAGGTGAACCCGGTCATTGCTGAATCGGTCGCCATGGTTGCGGCGCAGGTGCTCGGCAACGACGTCACGATCAACATCGCCGGGCAATCCGGCAATTTCGAGCTAAACGTGATGATGCCTGTCGCGGCCTATAACCTGCTCCAGTCGATCGAGTTGCTGGCGACCAGCTCCGAGAACTTTGCGGCACAGTGCATCGAGGGGCTCAAGGCCACCGATCGTGGCCCAGCGATGGTTGAGCAGGGCTTGATGATCGGCACGGCGCTCGCCCCGCGCATTGGCTACGAGGCAGCCGCCAACGTCGCGAAGGAAGCGGCCAGGAGTGGCCGCACGATCCGCGATGTCGCCCGCGAACTGACGGACCTGAGCGACGCCGAGTTGGACGACCTGCTCGATCCGGAGAAAATGACCGAGCCAGGGGCTACGCTCGGCCCATCTGGCGGCTGAACCCACCCGGAGCATGACGAACGAGGACGTCGAACGGGCTCCGTGCTGCTAGAAGTCGCCGCGCAGGATATTCCTGCCGGTCGGCGTTTCACTGCCGGGGTAGGGTTCTTCAGTGACGCCAAGCCACAGGAACTGCGAGAGGTCTTCCGGCAGTTCGACCAGCGCGATAGCGCTTCCGTCGTCATCCTCCCAGAAGATGCCCCCGCTGGTGCGGCTGCCATCTGCTCGAATCAACCAAAGCTGGTAGCAGTGCCCGCGTTCGAGGTTCGGCAGG
Organism: Chloroflexota bacterium; assembly: GCA_003577355.1. Classification (GTDB taxonomy): domain Bacteria; phylum Chloroflexota; class Chloroflexia; order Thermomicrobiales; family CFX8; genus CFX8. The sequence goes on from QEUZ01000223.1 coordinate 1,219, forward strand.
CCGCTGGCGACGAGTCCGGCGCGCTTCTCCGTGGGCCGGAAGATCACCTGGCCGACGGCGCCGGGTGCGGCTTCCGAACCGGTCAGCGCGACAACGCGCACGTCGTCGCTCTCCTGCAGCTGCTCGACGACCTCAGCCGGGTCCATCGGAGCGCGGTCGTGACTCAGCGCCCAGAAGCCGCCGGCCAGTGCCAACGCCAGTAACGCTGCCGCCGCCAGCACAGCCGCGCGGCCTGGGAACCGGCGCACCGGCCTGACGCCGGCTGTTGCGGCCGTCTCGGCTCCACTGCGCCTGTCGGACATTGCGGCAGCCAGCAGGGAAGCGCGAGCGCCGTCAGGTGGGGCGGCAGACAAAGTCAATGGCAAGAGGCGGGCAACTTCCTGGTATTCGCGCAGGATCGACCGACACTCGGCGCAGGTGAGCAAGTGCTCCTCCACCCGCAAGGCCGAGAGGTCGTCGAGCGACCTGAGTGCATAAGCCGCGAGGTCGTCCTGCAACGCGGCGTGCAGCGCGTCGTTCATCGTCGCTGCTCGCCTTCCGCGGTGCTGTCCAGCCGAAAGTGCGGGCGCAACGAACCCCGCAAGCGGTCCATCGCGGCGCGTGAGCGCGATTTCACCGTTCCCAGAGGTTCGCCGAGCAACGCCGCGATCTCCGATTGCGAGAGTCCACCGTAGAAGGCCAGTTCCACAACGCGGCGTTGGGCCGGGGGCAACGCTGCCAACGCGGCGCTCACTGCCTGGCGTGTGACGATGGCTTCCGACGCATCCGCGACGCCGTAGGTATCCGGTTGCCCCGGCTCTGGCAGCGGGGCGCTCTCGCGCAGACGCGCCTGATGCTGCCGGCTACGCAGCAGGTCGATCGCCCGGTTGCGGGCGATCCGCAAGAGCCAGCCACCGGCCGGGCCACGCGCGGCATCAAACCCCGGAGACGCATCCCAGCAACGCAGGAACGCGTCCTGCATCACCTCCTGCGCCAGTTCGCGGTCACCGACAATCCGCATGGCAACGCTGAACACCAAGCCGCCGTAGCGGTCGTAAAGCGCCGCCAGCGCGGCTTCATCCCGCTCGCCCATGCGGCGCAGCAGCTCATCATCGCTTGCCGCATGCAGGCGCTGCAGAGCGTCTAGCGACGTCGTGGCGAGCGATTGCTTGTGTCCGTCCGGCATACCCGGGGCGTCCGCCATCGTCGCTCCTGCCCCCGTCTCCCGTCGGAGCCGCAACGTGCCCAGATCGTAACAGTGGCGAGCTGATGAAACCACGTCGGTGCTGTATCTCCGCTGCGGGCGCGCATGGATACCTGCCATCACTTCCACTACGCAGCCCAGGAAAGCCCCGGATTGCCCCCGACGAAGCTGGCTAACCTCTATGTAAGAAAAGTTGCCCGGTCGTTGTCATTCCAGTGAAAGGCACACACGGGATACTGCCGGACACCGGCCCGTTCACCACAGATGCTGTACCGGACATACAGGGAAGGGAGGCAACGATGTCACCGACGACAACCCGCCACAGAACCGCCGAAGCCATCCTCGAAGACGCTGGGTTCACGCCAGCTCAGATCGCTCGCTTACGTGCACTCCGGGAGATATACCCGCTGCCCGAGTTTCTTGAGACAGGGCAGATCCGCCGCCTCGCGTTCCTGAAGTGGGAGCTGCGCCAGCGCGCGACGACCACAGTGGACCAGACTGTCAGCTAGCTCGCAGCGGTTGCTGTCGAAATGGTCAGCCACGAGCCTGTCATCGCGCTTGCATCTGAAGTACGCACGTCACAAACTTGCGTGGTACGGATGTCCACCCACGACGTGGCGAACGACGAGCTGCCAGGAGCCAAGCGATGACCCAGGACGCCCCACGGACACCAGGCACACGCACGTCGCTGCTAATCGTCGATCTGTTCCGTGCCGGCTTCTCGACCGACGAAATTACCCGACTGCTGGCCCTGCGCGCGCGTATCCCGTATACGGAATATCTGAGCCAAGCCGATCTTGACCGGCTCGCATTCTTCAAGTGGCGCATCGCGCAGCGCAACACACCCCCAGAACCATAGCGCCAGACCCGAAGGACGCGGTTGCCTATCCCTCGGTTGGATCCGCCGGACGCTCCAACTGCCGGCGCAGCTCGCGACGGCGTTCCTGACGCTTCGCATAGGTGAGGCGCGAGATGATCGCGACGAATAGCAGCACCAGCAGCCCGCCAAGACCGAAACCGATGAGCCGCGCCATGAAACGGCCCATAAACAGCTCCAGGATCAGCGGCAGGAACAGCGCCACGATCAGCGCGACGATGACACCGCAACCTGCCCAGGCCTGCGCGGACCAGTAGCCCCACTCCTCCTCGGGCACATCTTCCATTTGCTTGACCGGTGGTCCCTCGTCCATGCACACCCCTCCGCGCCGGAGTGTACCGAATGACCGCGGCTCCTTCGCTGGGGCAACTCCATCAGAACATGCGGATGACGCTCCGGTCGGAATGCCGGGCGCATAGCAGCCAGCTGGCCTCAGCCTGTTTCGGGCCGGCCTTCGACCCACAGGTTAGGCAGCCATTCCATCCAGGACGGGAGATACCAGTTCCACTTGCCAAGCAGGGCCATGCTGCTCGGCACCAGCACCGAGCGCACGATTGTGGCATCCAGGAGGATTGCCACCGCCAGGCCAAAGCCCATCTGCTGGAACATCACCATGCGTCCTGCGGCAAAACCGCTGAAGACGACCACCATGATCAGCGCCGCCCCGGTGATGATCCGTCCGGTCGTTTGCAGGCCGACCGCGACGGAAGCGCGGTTGTCGCCGGTGCGCGCGTAGTGCTCACGCACACGGCTCAACATAAAGACGTGATAGTCCATGCTCAGCCCGAACAGCACCGAGAACAGGAAGATCGGGATCCAGGCTTCCACAGTTGGGAGCTGGCGGAACCCCAGCAGATCGGCTCCGTAGCCGTGCTTGAAAACGATCACCAGCAACCCCCAGGCTGCCCCGACCGACAAGAGGTTCATGATGATCGCTTTGATCGGCACGACGATCGAGCGAAAGACGAGCGTCAGCAAGATAAAGCTCAGCCCGAGGACGAACGCGAAGATGAACGGGCGCAGCCGTTCGGTGAGCGCAATGAAGTCGTAGTTGCGCGACGTACCGCCGGTGGTGCGGACATCCGCGCCCGTCCCACTGAAGGCAGCGGGGATGTGCTCGTTGCGCAGCCGCTCGATGGCCTGATAGGCGTCATTGGACGCAACCGGCATCGTGAGCAGCGTCTCGATCTCGGCGAGCGTGGCGGCGTCGTTCCACGAAGTGGCGGTTGATGGGCCGAAGGCGGGGTCTGCTTCTAACGCATCACCGAGCCGCCCGATCGCCGCGTCGACCTCGGCCGTACGAGGCGCGTCAACAACGATCTCGACCGGCGCGATCAGGCCAGGCACGAACTCAGACTGGAGGACCAGATAGGCATCGCGGACGTCACTGTCGGGCAACCCGTCCGCTCCGGTGCCGAGCAGTCCATAGTCCAGCCCGAGTGTGGGCAACGCCAGCGCGACCAGCAGCGCCGTCGACAAGACCAGGCTGATGACCGGGCGTGCCATGACGTGGCGAGTCACCGTCACCCAGAAGCCGCTGGCCGGTATGGGGTCCGCATCCGGGTCGGGCGGCGGGGTCTTGCGTGGCCAGTTGACACGGTCTCCGAGCAGGCTGAGCAGCGCGGGAGTCAGCGTCAGCATCACCAGCACCGCCACGATCACCGCGATAATCGAGCCCAAGCCGAGGCTAAGGAAGATGGTCGTCCGGATAAACAGGATACCGATCAAACTCAGCACAACGGTGATGCCGGAAAAGAGGACGGCACGCGTGGCCGTGTCGCCAGTGACGGTGATCGCGTCGACGATGTCGCGCCCCCGCCGCCGCTCCTCACGGAAACGCTCGACGATGAACAGCGCGTAGTCAATGCCGACCGCCAGCCCGATCATCGTGATCATGTTGACGATGAAGAACGAGAGGGTGAGCGAGTGCGAGAGCAACCCGGTGATGCCCAGCGAGACGATGATCGCAACGATTGCGGCGATCAGCGGGATGCCTGCTGCAACCAATGCACCGAAGACCAGTACCAGCACCACAAGGGCGATCGGCATAGCGATCAGCTCGCCGCGCTGCAGGTCCGACTCCGACGTATGGCTGAACGTGTCGTTGGCGCTCAAGTCGCCGACGGTACGCACGCTGAACGTGCTGTCGGAGGCGGCCGCAACAGCAGCAAGGAACGCCCCCGTATGCTCCTTGACCGCTTCGAACTCACCGGCAAAGGTTACCGCCAGCAGGGTCGTGCGCCGGTCGGCCGAAACGAACCCCGCCGCTTGCTCCGGCGCAACCGCGTATAACGTTGGGTAATCGACAACCGACGCAACTCCGGCGACGCTCGCGAGCGCCGCACCGACCTCTGCCAGTTTCGCTTGAAACTCGGCATCATCAACGGTGAGTGAACCCGACTGGATCACGACGATCTCTCGCGCTGGGACCGGGCCGTTCAGCAGCTCACGTTCGAGCAGCCGATCGGCACGGACGGATTCCGGCTCGTTCAGGAACTTCCAGTTGGTCGGAAGCCGGTCACCAAGCCCGATGGCCGCCACGCCGGAAAGCACCAGTAGCGCCACCCACAGCGCAACCACGCGCCACGGATGCTGGGCTGAAGCGCGCGCCAGCCCGGCAGTGGAGAGTATCGACCGCATCCATTCACCCCGCTTCCCAACCAACACAACACGCAACACAACACACATGACAGGAAGGGGATGTTTTCTGGGTGCGTCCCGTCAACACCGACAAATAGCAGAAATCGCTGGCGATTGGAACAAGCTTGCGACACCGAAACGTGGCGGGATGCAGGCGCCCGGTCTGCGCCGCGCAGGTGGGCCGAACAATGCACCGCCGGGACAAGCACGGGGCTTGACAGTCACCCACAAGGTTCGATATCGTTCGCAATCCGAATTATTCGGATATGGAAGGAATTACGTGGAGGAAGATGCCGTCGTCGAAGAAGTCGTGAAGCTCTTGCCGGTCATTGGCCGGCGCCTGCATGCGGCGGTTGCCAACCACCCGTTCATCGAACGGCGCACCGTGCCACAGTTGCGGGTGCTGATCTTTCTCCACCGCCGCGAGCACGCGACGATCAGCGAAATCGCCGCTGGCGTCGGCGCTGGGTTACCGGCGATCTCGGAGATGGTCGACCGGCTGGTTGAGGACGGCTCGGTCGAACGCGCTGTCAACCCAGCTGACCGGCGCCAGGTGCTGGTACGCCTCACGCCACGCGCGCGCGCCTTCGGCGACCGGATCCACGATATCCGCAGAGCGCAAGTTATTGCGGCGCTGGAGCTGCTCACACCAGAGCAACGGCCCTACCTGCTGCCGGTCGTGCAGGCACTGGCGGAGGCCTTGCTGCTCGAATCGCACGAACTCGAACTCGCGGCGTGCCCAGCGGTGGAACTGCCGGACCCAGCCTGCCCGGATGCACTGCCGAACGCGCGAACGAACGACTGAGGAGAACGAGAACAGATGCATTCCGACACCGCCGGTCGGGAGCGTGAGGCCGCGCCAGCCCGCAACCCCTGGCTTGTCCTGGTGGTGCTCTGCACCGCCGTGTTCATGCTCTTGCTCGACACGACCATCGTCAACGTTGCACAGGTCAAGATCCGCGAGGGACTCAACGCAGACCTCTCGGAGATCCAGTGGGTGCTCGACTCGTATATCCTGACATACGCCGTCTTCCTGCTCTCCTTTGGCCGCCTGGGTGACCTGTTCGGGCGCAAGCGCATGTTCATCCTCGGCATGGCCATTTTCACCGTCGCCTCGGCGCTCTGTGGCGCCTCCGGCTGGCTGGGCGATCTGCTCGGCATCTCCGGGGCAACCGCGCTGATCCTGGCGCGCGTCCTGCAGGGCTTTGGTGGGGCGCTGATGATGCCGCAATCGCTGGCGATCATCTCGAACGTCTTCCCGCCGGAGAAGCGCGGCGCGGCGATGGGGATCTGGGGCAGCATCGTTGCCGTCGGCGC
>QEUZ01000224.1 GCA_003577355.1 Chloroflexota bacterium
GGGCTTCAGTTCGCGTGTGCCGGGCGCTGTGCCGCCGGGCCCATTGCCATTTGAACGACAACGGGTGTTTGGGCTGGACTTGCAGCATTGCTCATCAGGCGAGGCGCTGCATTGGCTTCAGTCGACCAGTGGCGCGATGCCCGCGTTGGTGGCACTGCCGATCGACGGCGAGGTTGTACAGGCTCTGGGACAGGAACAGGAACGAGAGCTAGGGCTGGCTGCGATCGATCTGCTCGTTGCTGCGGCGCGTGATACCCCAATTGCCGCGTGTCTGCGTAAGCCGCGTGACACCGTCGGCGAACTTGGGGTCGCACAGGCTGCTGTCGAGGCGTTGGTCGAGCGCTTTCCAAATGCAATTGCTTACGTTTCGTCGTGCGAGCAGGCCGGCGACCCCTCGTGGCAGCGAGCTGTTGCGCGGGCTGTCCTCGGAAACATCGACCCTCCTGTGGGCACGCTCGATGCACTTTTCCCCTTATCCGTCGGCACCATTGCGCACGTCCGCACGCTGGAGCCAGAGCAACTCGGCGATCATGGCAAGTTGGCGACGGGCGACTCACGCTACCTTCTCGCGCGCCTCGAATTGGGAGCGCCCGCCAGCGTGGAACTCGTGACACGCACCCTCGATGCGCTCCGCAACGAACCGACACTCGCACTCGTGTTGCTCCGCCCTGGTCCCGAAATTGACCCCGCGACGATGCTGGCATCGATCGCCGGGGTGCGTCTCGCCGACAGCGTGGCACCGCAGGGATTCACGAACGTTACGGCGCCACCGGTTATCCAATCTCTGGAATGGCAGGATTCGCGCGTCGGCACAGCGCACTACCGCCGGGCAACGGCAGACGGCGCGGCGATGCGCATTGCCTTCACCGGGACCCAGTTGCACCTCATTGGGGTCGTGTCGCCGGACGCAGGCCGCGTGACGGTGTGGCTCGATGTCGAGCCTTCGGCTCCTGGCGCGAAGCCGTGGGCAGAACTCGACCTGCACGCCTCCCAAGCGCGCGACGTGGCGCTCCCGTTGGTTGAAGATGTCCCGGCGTCGAGCCACCAGGTGACGCTCGTGATCTCAGGTGGAGAAGTCGCGATATCGGGGTTCTTTACAGCTGGCAAAGAGGAGTCCGGCCCGACCAGCGCGCTGGCGTCACTTGTGCTCCTGGTTATCGCGATTGCGGCCCTTGCTGATGTCTGCTATTCGGCAGTCGCCGAAATTCGAGCGCGTGCTGGAGTGACCGATCGACCGTTGCCATCGGGGGAATACCGTCGATGAGGCGGCTCGCCAGCACGCCACAGCGCGAGGCAATGCTCGTTGCGGCGACAAGTGCGACGCTGTTGACCCTTTGCCGCATTTTTCAGGCGCCGCTGGCGGTTGTTGTTGTTGCTGGCGTCATCTGCATCGCACTTGCGCTGCAATCTCCAGTGGGTGGGCTTGGAGCGGTGGTCGTCACACTCCCGTGGTTCTTTGAGCCACTTGAGGTTCGCAACAGCTCGTTCCCGCTGTCCGAGCTGTTGCTTGTGGCGGCGTTCGCCGGCGCCGGTGCGACGCTCATACGCAGACTTGTAACGAGATCAGCTGGCCGTGTCGAGGCGACGACGGTGCTGGAGCAGGTGCGGCGGTCACGCGCATTGCCATTGGCCGCTGCTTTGGCTGCGCTTGGGCTGCTCCATCTGATCTGGCTCAACGAGCGCACCATCTTCTCTTCCGCGCTGCGGGAGTGGCGTTGGACGATGGCCGAGCCGTTGCTGCTGGTGTTGCTGTTGACGCTCGTCTGCCGGGAGCGGTGGACAGCACCGTTTCTCGCCGGTTGCTTGGTAGCTGCCACAACGCTGGCGGCGCTGCAAGGGTTGACCGACCTGTTCCAGGGGACCGGTGTCATGGCCGAGGGCGTTCGCCGTGTCACGGGGCCCTATCGGCATCCCAACGCGCTCGCGCTGTTTCTTGCGCGCGGATGGGCGCTTACAGCAGCCTGGTGGTGGTTTGAGCCACGGGCGCGCCGTTTGCTGGCCGTGCCGGTAGTGACCATAACGCTCGGGCTTGCAGCAACCTTTTCACGCGGTGCGCTTGCCGCTACCGCCATCGTCATCATCGTCCTGGCGTGCGTTGCTGCTCCAAAGGTGCGGCTGCTGGCGCTCGCTGGCGCCTGCCTCGCGGTGATCGGGCTTGTCGTCGTGGCGGGGGCGCGCATGTTCGATACGTTCGGGGGTGGGAGCGCTTCGTTGCGCATCGACATCTGGCGATCTGCAATCGATATGCTCCGCGACCACCCGTGGTGGGGTTATGGCCCCGACGGATTCATCACGTCGTATGCGCCACGCTATATCCAGCCGACCGCCTGGGGCGAGCGTTTCACGTCGCATGCCCACAATCTCCTGCTCGACTTCTGGCTCAGGCTGGGTATAATCGGCGCCGCGTTCGCGGCACTGGCCGTTGTTTGGTGCTGCACGGCAGTGTTGCACGTTGTGCGCGGCTCCGAGCGTGTGGCTAAGGTCTCGGTGATCGCCGTGCTCGGGTTGCTTGCGGCGCTGGTACATGGCATGGTCGACAACGCGTACTTCGCGCACGATCTTGCAATGAGTGCCTGGTTACTGGTGTGGCTGGCGATCGATCAGCGAGGAAGTGACTCCAAGGAAGGAACGGTCGACCTTGCGTGTCCTCGTCGCTGGCGGTTCTGGCTTCATCGGCTCACACCTGTGCGATAGCCTGCTTGCGGATGGGCACTCGGTTATCGTTGCGGACAACTACATCACCGGTCGCAAGCGCAACTTGCAGCACCTTGCCGACCACCCGCACCTGACCATCATTGAGCACGACATTACCAACCCGCTACACGTTGAGGTCGATTGGATCTTCCACCTTGCCAGCCCCGCTAGCCCGGTCGGCTATATGCGGCATCCGATCGAAACGCACGTGACCAATGCGGTAGGTACACACCAATTGCTGCAACTGGCACAGCGACTCGGTGCGCGTTTCCTGTTCACCTCCACCAGCGAAGCCTATGGCAACCCTCTCGAGCATCCACAGTCGGAAACGTACTTCGGCAACGTTAACCCCGTCGGACCTCGGTCGTGCTACGACGAGAGCAAACGGTATGCAGAATCGTTGACGATGGAGTACGTGCGCCAGTTCAACCTCGACGCGCGCATCGTGCGGATTTTCAATACGTACGGCCCCCGCAACGACCCGAACGATGGCCGGGTGATCCCGAACTTCATCACCGCCGCGAAGAGCGGACAACCACTAGTCGTGTTCGGAGATGGTTCCCAAACGCGCTCGCTCTGTTACGTTTCCGACCTGGTCCGCGGGTTGCGTGTTGTGATGCAGGAGCCAGAACTGGCCGGAGAAGTCTTCAACCTCGGCAACCCGGACGAACGGACGATTCTCGAACTGGCGACGATCATTATTGAGCAGTGTGGCTCGCGCTCCCAGATCCAGTTCGAGCCGGCCCGGCAAGATGACCCAGAACGCCGTTGCCCAAACATCTCGAAGGTGCGCTCGATGCTCGGTTGGGAGCCGACCGTGTCCCTTGAAGACGGCTTGCAGGCAACAATCGAATACTTTTCCGCATACGAGACGCTCCCCGTGTGATTCCAGTCGCTCGTGTCCATTCGCACGCCACGTCGCTCCCTGCGCTGCTCGTAAGTGCTGTCGGCGTGGTGGCGATCGTCCTGCTCGCGCACGTTGCCCCGCCTGCCTACGTTGCGCTGTTGCTGGCGGCTATCGGAGCTGGATTGTTGGTGTTGCGCCACCCGTGGTTGGCCGGTGTACTGCTCGTCGCGAGCGTACCGGTGCAGCAGGTTGGGGCAGTGGGGGCTGGTGGCGCCTCGCTTACCGCGACGCGTATATGTCTTTTGGTCGCGCTCGCGGCGGCGATCATCCGGTGGTCTGCCCTGGCCCAACCGGTCATCCTCCATCGCGGGCTCGCGCTGTACGCGTGCTTTCTTCTCGTTCTACTGTTGTCCGTGCATGGCGCCACCAATGTTTCTGCCGGCATTTCGGAACTTGCACGCTGGTGCATTGCGTTCGTGGCGTTTGGTTGCTTCCTGCAGTGGTGTGACCCTGCCCGGCCAATGCATGTCGTGATGCTCGCCGGGGCCGTCGTTGCTGCGACAGCGGCCGAAGCGCTGTACGGGCTGTTCCAAAGTGTTCGGGCAGTCGGTCCAGAGAGTTTCGTCATCGGCGGCGGCGTGACCCGCGCGTTCGGCACCTTCGGCCGCCCCAACACGTTCGCTGGGTTCCTTGAGTTCGGTCCGTTCTTGGCGGCTGCACTCGGGCTGTATTTCGCCATGCGCACAACGACCGCCTTGCGCCTCTATCGGCAAATACGGCTACAGGGGTTCGTCGCAGCTACGCCGGCGCGGAGGAGGCTGTTCTGGCTGGTGGCGCTGATGGTCGCGTTCTTCGCTTCCGGTTCGCTTGCGTTTCTCGGTATTGTGGCGAGTTTCTCCCGTGGTGCGTGGGTGGGAGTTGCAGGCGGGATCCTTGCGTTTGCCTTGTTGTATGGTCCCCGCACGCGGCTCCTGACGCTGCTGGCCATACCGTTGGTCATCGTTGTCGTCGCTAGCGGTCTCCTCGCACGGTTACCCGGTTCGCTTGAGGAGCGTGTTGTCTCGATCAGCGATGTCGCCCGACCCTTCGACGCCTCGTCTATCCCGATCACCGATGAAAACTTCGCTGCTGTGGAGCGCATGGCCCACTGGCAAGCAGGTTGGCGCATGTTCAAGGACCACCCGATCCTCGGGGTTGGGCCGGGGAACTTCAACACGCTGTACCCAAGCTATTACGTGCGTGAAGAGTTCCGGTTCTCTCAGGGCCACGCGCACAACTACTACATCCATCTATTGGCCGAGACAGGGATATTGGGTCTCGTCGCCTACCTCACTCTCCTGGGCTTCTTTCTGTTCCTCGGGCTGCGCATCGTGATTGCCTGCGTCGAGCCGTTACCTCGGGCCATCGCCTTGGGCTGCACTGTCACCCTGGTCAGCCTCTCGATCCATAACCTGTTCGAGAACTTGCATGTGCTAAATCTTAGTATTATGTACAGTTCCCTCTTCTGTTTGCTAGTCGCGAGTCACCGCATGTGGCGCGGATCTGGGACTTCCGCCTGCTTTGCGGCTGGCGAGAACGTGGAATACTCCGCGAATGAGCATTCCTGATACCGTCGTAGACGACGGAACGCCTGACATTCGGGCCGGTGCGCCGCAGGTCGACGTGCTGGAGCCGGACGTCAGCGAACGCTCGATGTCGCTCGGGCGGCGGTTGCGGTCGCCGCAGACACTCGTGTCCTTCGCAATTGCCTTCGCGCTGATCTTCCTGATCTTTCGACGCTTGGACATCAATTTCAGCGCGGTGTGGGCAAATGTCCGGCAGGCCAATCCGTGGCTGCTGGCGCTCGGGTTCCTTGCCTACTACGTATCGTTTCCCATCCGAGCGGTACGTTGGACTGCTCTACTGGCGAACGCCAAGATCGACCGCAAGCATGGCTATGCTGTCCCGGGCATCCGCGGCATGTCCGAGATCTATGTCCTGTCGTGGTTTGTGAATTGTGTCGTCCCAGCCAAGTTGGGAGACGCCTACCGTGGCTACTTGCTGAAGAAGCACGCCGGACCATCCTTCTCAAAAACCCTCGGGACGATCTTTGCGGAGCGCCTGCTCGATGTCGTCGCACTGGCGATTCTGATGATGCTTTCTGGGCTGGTAGCGTTCCACGGGACCGTCCCAGAGTCGCTACGATTCTGGTATGCAGCGGGCGGGGCGCTCGCTGTCGTCGGCGTTGCCGGAGTGGTCGGGCTGGCCATGTTCGGCCACGGCATCGGCCGGGTGTTGCCGACGCGCGCGCGGCCATATTTCGAGCGATTACAGCAGGGGGTCGTGACCTCGTTCGCGCGCGGCAGGTTCGCCACCTTGATCGCTACGACCGGAGCCATTTGGGTTCTGGAAGGGGTGCGCGTCTGGGCAGTAGCAAATGCACTGGGAATCGACATTTCGGTCCCTGCATGTCTCTTCGTCGCCCTGCTCGCAAGCCTGCTCACAACCTTTCCAGTGACGCCAGCCGGCCTCGGAGCCGTTGAAAGCGGCACCATCCTCGCACTCAAGCTGTTCAGCGTCACGGCAGACAAGGCGGCATCAGTTGCGCTGGTAGATCGCGCGATCGCGTACTGGAGCGTCATTGTGATCGGCGGCGTACTGTACCTGTTCAGCAAACGCAAGTAGCGCCAATGCGGATTGGTTACGATGCCACACCTGCAGCGGTGCAACATGCCGGCGTCGGCCGCTACGCTCGCGAGCTGCTGCGCGCGCTGCTCGGAGTCGGCCTCGCAGAGCGGTTTCTGCTGCAGGTGGCAGCATCGCAAGCGCAGGTGGACCAATTACTCAGCGATCTACCCCCTGGTGCGTGGCGCGATGCCAGGCGCCTGCCGGTGTCCGCGCGGGTCACGCAAATCATCTGGCAGCGCGCCCGTGTCCCAGTCGCGGTGGAGCGCATACTGGGACCGCTGCACGTGTTCCACGCAACCGACTTCGTTGCTCCACCTGCGCGCGCGCCGATCGTGACGACAATTCACGACGTGTCGTATCTCCTCGTGCCAGAACTCGGGCATCCGGACCTGGTCGCCTACCTACGCGATGCTGTTCCACGCACGTTGCAGCGTGCAGCGGCTATCATCACGGTATCGTCAAGCGTTGCGGCGGACCTTGTCGCTGCCTACCCAGCGGTGCAGCATCGGGTTGTGGCGATCCCCAACGGCGTGAATGTACCGGACCAGGTGTACGGCGAACGTGCTAACCGCCCAACGATACTGCTGGTGGGCACCATCGAACCGCGCAAGAACCACGTGTTCGCCTTCCACGTTCTGCAGGAACTGCGGCACTATCTCCCAGATGTCCGTTTAATTGTGGCCGGACGTATCGGCTGGCAATCCGAGGCGATCGTTGCAGAACTGCGGCGGCTCGTCGCAGACGGTTTGGCCGTATTCATCGAACAACCAGACGATGCGTGCATGGCCCGCCTGTACCAGCGTGCGCATGTCGTCATCGTGCCGTCACACTATGAGGGGTTTGGTCTGCCGGTGCTCGAAGCCCAGGCGCACGGCGCTCCGGTCGTGGCGAGCGATATTCCGGCGCTACGCGAGGCCGGGGGGCAAGTCGCACGCTACGTCGCGCCCGGAGATGTCACTGGATTCGTGGCGGAGTTGCTGCATCTATTAGA
>QEUZ01000225.1 GCA_003577355.1 Chloroflexota bacterium
GCTCATCGAAGATCAAGGTGATCTCTTCTGGGAGGCTCAGCAGATAGCGCACAGTGCGCATGTCCGCCGCGATCACAGTGTCGATCCCACGTTCGATGATGAAGCGGCGCAGTTGTGCCGCGATGCACGGGTCCCAGGTGGCATTGAGTGAGCGCGGAGTGGCCGACAACCCGGCAAGCACCGCGCGTGGACTGTACGGATGAAACTCCGGCAATGGCAGGACTGCCAACCCGGCAACTCCGGCCACTGGCACCCCCTCCACAGCTTGCCGTTCCGTCTCATCGAGGAAGACGACGACGTGCACGTCCCCAAGCTCTACTAGTGCATCGATCGTAGCGCGCAGCCGGTGCTTGGCTCCGTTGTCACGCGGCTCGGGATACCAGGCAGACAAGATCGCGATGCGCGCCCGGAGCGAAGCTTTGTCACGCGGCTCGGGATACCAGGCAGACAAGATCGCGATGCGCGCCCGGAGCGAAGCTGCTGGTGCCCCCGTGTCGCTGGCACGGAGGCGTGTGGCGGGCATCGCGACCATTGACATACCCTCAGACTTTGCGTGGCCCAGCCATCGCCCCGGCGTGCTGTCTGGCCTTCGGGCCACCACGCGCCGACACCACCCACTTGGCATGCTCAATCCCCAAGCTCAGCGCCGACTTGAGCGTTGCGCGGGAGTTCATGCTCTTCAGGTAGGTCATCGCTGGGCCGGGCCGTAACGCCCACTCGCGGAACGCGCGCTTGGCGTGGTACTCGAGCTCCTCTGCGCTGAGGTGGGGATAGTTCAGGACCGTCGAACGGTCCATATCCATGTCTTCCCAGCGGGTCGCTTGGATCCAGCCATTTTGGACTGCCTCGTAGTAGAACGGCGTGCCCGGGTACGGCACCGCGATGTGGAACAGTGCCAGCGTCAGCGGCAAGCTCTTGGCGAACGCGATCGTTTCATTGATCGTCTCGACCGTTTCACCCGGCATGCCGATGATGAAATAGCCCCAGTTCTTGATGCCCAGCCGATTGCTCGTCTCCAGCGCCGCGCGGGTCTTATCGAAATTGATGCCCTTGCGCATGCGCTTGAGGACATCCATCGAGCCAGACTCCAGCCCCCAAGAGATCATCCAGAAGCCGGCTTTGGCCATCCAGGTCAGCATCTCCTCGTCGACAAAGTCGACACGCGAGTTGCTGGTAAGCTTGAACTTCGTGCCGTCTTCAATAATCAGCTTGCACAGGTCGATGACGACTTGGCGGTCAACAGTGAACAGGTCCGCATAGAAGTGGATGTTCGTGACACCAAGCGAGGCCAGCACCTTCATCTCGGCCAGAATGCGCTCAGGTGAGTGCGAGCGCACCGTGTTCTGCCACATCACGTGCTTGATGCAGAAACGACAACCCGCCGGGCACCCTCTGCTCGTCACAACGAAACAGTACGGGCCGCGCAACAACGGAATGCGGTACTTCTCTAGCGGCAGCTTGTGGTAGAGCGGCATCGGCAGGTCGTCGAGGTTCGCCACGAACGGGCGGTCGGGGTTGGCGACCAGTTCACCCTGGTGGCGGAAGATCGCCCCCTTGACTCCATGCAGCGTCTCGCCGAGCTTGACCTTCTCCACGATCTCCCGCAGGGTCAGCTCCGGCTCGTGGCGCACGACAACGTCCAGCGTTGGGTAATCGTTCAACGTCTCGTACGCCATCGGGGTGACGTGCGACCCGATCGCGATCGTTGTCGCGCCGATCGACTTGGCCAGAAACGTCGTCATCATGTCATTCTTGAGGGTCGGAGCAGTCACGTTGGTGACCAGAAAGCGCGGTCGCAACGTTTCGATGCGGTCCTGGAACGTCGGCCAGTCCATTTCTTCGGCAATGCAGTCGATAATCTCAGTTGTGTGACCGGCTTCTTCGAGCACGGCCGCACATCCGGCCAATTCCGTCTGCGGCCAAATCATCTTCTCCCGCGAGCGTCGGCCGACGCGGTGGATATCGCGGATGAAGACCTCCCCGTCCGGCGAGGGGGGATTGACGAACAGCACATCGACCAGGCTTTTCTGCTCGCCCGCGAAGTCCCGAATGCTCGTTTGGCTAATTGCCATCAAGTTGACTGTGCCGACAGTCGGCACAACTTTGAGCTGTTGCTTCGTTGGCGCCGTCACCGTGGCGGTCGACGCTTCGGTCTTAACTGCTCCGTTTGGCGCTTCGATCTGTCCCATCATCCATCCCTGCTCGCTTGAACCGCTGCCGGTTCCAGGTCTATCCAAACCAGACTTGTTCGCTCCCAACGCGCTCGACCCGTGATCCAAGCGCACCCTCCAGCAACTCCTCCGCGGCGCAGAACCCCATCTCCATCACATGGTCGGTGTTCACGTACCGGAACAGCGCTTGGCGGCCAGCGTTCACTAAGTTGCCGTAATCGGCGAGCTGGTACGCCATATGCCCGATCTTGGATTCAAACTCGATGTCGTATGTCGGATAGGCGTAGCGTAACCGGCGGAAGAAGTGCCCCAGCACCTGGTGTCGCTCGATCAGGCCACAGGCAACCAGTTCATCGATTGAACGGCGCAAGAGCTCGTCTTCGGGCGTGTTCCAGATCTCGTCACCCACATCGCAGGTAATCTCCAACGTCAGCGAGGTCTTGCCGCTGGGAACTGCATCCTCGCTGAAGTTCTTCATCTCCGAAATGCGGTTGAAGACGATCTGTGGGTCCGGGAAATAGACCCAGTGGTCCTGGGTGACCGATGGTTTGTCAATCTCCAGGAAAACGAAGATCATCGCGCGGTAGTCGAGCGCGTTGGCAGCGGCCAACACCTCGGCCGGCGGCTCGGGCCGCAGTAGCTTCACCAAGAGCGGCAACGGCAGCGTGTTGACGACTGCGTCGCACTCCTGAATGTGCTCGATCCCGTTCATTTCGTAGCGCACGGCGCGAATGGCGGACCCATCGTGCTCAACCGCCGTGACCCGTGCACTCGTATGCAGCGTGGCGCCGTGGGCGGTAGCGCGTTCTGCCAGGCCGTCTGCGATCTGGCCAATGCCGTAGCGTGGGTACCAGAAGTCATCTTTGAACTCGCTGTGGTGGAACCCGTTATCGCCACGGCGCAACTTCGTCACCCGTAACAGCAAGTCCCACAAGTCGACCACCGCAACGCGTTGCGCGGCCCAACTCGCAGATAGCTGCTTCGGGTCGCGCCCCCAGACCTTGGCGGTGTAGGGGCCAAAATAGATGTCGTACAGCCGCCGGCCAAAGCGGTTGACGACCCACGACTCGAACGAATCGTCAACAGCCGGCTTGAACTTCTGCCGAAGCTTCATCAGCATGAAATCGGCCAGCGACAACGCGGCCACCGATTTCGGCAGGTTCGTCAACAGGTTGCTGGCGTTCAGCGGGTAGTCGAAGAAGCGGTTCATGAAATACACCCGCGTCTTACGCTGGCGACCGCGCAGATCGTCGCCCAGGAGCTCCTTCACCGTGTTGATGATGACTGGGTTGGCGCTGTGGAAACGGTGCGGGCCGAAGTCCCAGATGTAGCCATTGCGGTGCATGCTGCCGGCCATGCCACCCAGGACTGGCGCGGCTTCGTACAGGTCGACGCCCACCCCCGCTTCAGCGAGCTTCCAGGCAGCGCTCAAGCCCGCAACGCCACCGCCGAGGACCGCAACACGCTGTAATCCGGACTGTTCCATCGTCATCCCTTCCAGACGCCCGGCGAACCGGTAGACACTACCCAGTGCGCCGCACACCTGTTGCAGCGGCCAGTTCCATGCGCTCGTTGCGAAGTTGGTGAAGTACCGGGGGAGCAAGGTCCACCGGCGGGTCACAGTCGTCGATCTCACGCACAACACGGGCTGGGACGCCCACAGCGACCGTGCCAGCAGGGATGTCTCGCGTGACGACTGCCCCCGCGCCGACGACGGCGTTGCGGCCGATGCGCACACCGTCCGTAACGATCGCGCCAGCGCCAAGCCAAGCGCCGTCCTCGATCACGATCCCCTCGGTGATCAGCCCTTGGGTCATGATCGGCGCGCGGGCGGACTGGACAACGTGGTCGACCGCCAGAATCTGCACCTGGGGGGCAATCAGCACATCGTCGCCGATGGTCACGCCACCCTGCCCGCGGATCACGCTCATCTCGCCAACGATGACCCGGCGGCCGATCGTGATGCCGGCGTTTGGCAAACCTCGGAAGTTGTAGACGTGGAGAATCGAGCCGTGCATCACCAGGCTGTCATCGCCAATGGAGATTCCTCCGGGGCAGGCATGCAGGTAGACCCCGTGGTCGAGAAAGACGTTGCGCCCCAACCGCACGTTTTCAGCGAAGCGGATGCGGACCGACTGCTCGATTGCCGGTGTACCGTCGGCAGCGAGGATCAGCCGGTAGGCCAGGCCACGCGCCGCGATCCCCGGCAGCGAAGGCACCCAGCCGAGTAGGCTGGTCACGAGTTCCTGGCGCGCATAGGCGACCGGGTTGCTTGCCTGAGTGCCGATATAGGTACGTAGCTTCTCCAGCACGACCATCCCGATTCTTCTCTGATACGTGGAGCGCGTGTCTCTCCACGTTCAGGATGCTGCCGAGGACTGACATCGACGGCTCAGGGGATGTACGTGCTGTTGACAACTTGTACAGAGGGACGGTGGA
The DNA here is from genome assembly GCA_003577355.1 of Chloroflexota bacterium. Taxonomy (GTDB): domain Bacteria; phylum Chloroflexota; class Chloroflexia; order Thermomicrobiales; family CFX8; genus CFX8. The sequence goes on from QEUZ01000225.1 coordinate 4,611, forward strand.
TCCGTCGCAAAACGCGACTGGCGGCGCGGTCCCGTGCTCAGGACCACGCCGCCAGTCATCAGTACCGTCTGCTAAACGTAGGTAAAACGGTCGGCACTTCGAATAACCGACTGCCCATACGGCGTCGTCACGCGAATGTCGATCCGGCCGGCGGCCTGTGGCGGCGAAACCGCGACGATCCGCGTGGTCGACTCCAGGACGAAGCTCGTCGCGGGGACGGTGCCAAAGTGCACCGCAGTTGCCTCATTGAAGCTTGTACCGGTAATCGCCACGCTCGTGCCACCGGCTGCGGGGCCGGTGTTCGGGCTGACCGCCGTGATGTTCGGCGGTGCGATATAGGTGAACGTCGGTGCGCCACTACTTGGCGACGTGCCGCTCGGCGTCGTTACCCGCACGCTCACTACCCCGGCGCTCCGGCTCGGCGAGATGACGGTGATTTGCGAATCTGAATCAACCACGAAGCTCGCTGTAGTTGTGGCACCGAACCGGACTTGCGTCGCGCCAGTGAAGTACTGCCCGGTGATCACGACCGACGTGCCGCCAGCGGTTGGGCCTGTGTTGGGTTCTACGGCGAGCACCACCGGCGCAGGCACAACATAGCGGTAGCCACCTGAACGAATCGCCTGCCCCCCGTCGGGGTTAGTCACGATCACATCGACCAGTCCGGCATCTGCGGGCGGGGTTGTGACGGTTATGCGTGACGAGGTGGACGACACGACGGTGAGCTGTACATCGCCGAAGCGCGCCGTCGCGCCCGGCTGGAAGTTCGCGCCATTGATGTTGACCTGTGTCCCGCCCGTCGTCGGGCCGGAGCTAGGCGACACGCCGGAGATACTCGGCGCGGGGACGTAGGTGTATTGTGAAGGCGCCGTCGCCGGCGACACACCGACGCTGTTGGTGACCCGGATATTCACGGTTCCCGAACTTCGGCTGGGTGAGATCACCGTAATCTGCTCGTCGGAATCAACGGTGTAGTTCGGGGCATTTGTCGTACCGAAGCGCACTTGCGTCGTGCCGGAGAACCCACTGCCGGTGACAGTGACGGTCGTGCCCCCAGTTGTCGGGCCGGAGTTCGGCGAAACGCCGCTGACAACCGGCGCCGTGGGGACCGCTGTGTAGGTGTAGCCCCCCGGCAGCGTCGCTGTGGCGCCGCTCGGCATCGAAACGCTGACATCGACCGTGCCAGCGGTACCGACAGGCGTTCGGGCCGTGATCGTCGTCGGGCTAACGCTGACGTTGGTGGCCGCGTTGGCGCCGAAGCGCACGATCGCACCCGTTTCAAAGTTGGTCCCACTGAGCGTGACATCAGTGTTCCCCGTCGTCGGGCCGCTGGTTGGGCTAACACCCGTGATCGTCGGTGGCAACGGGCTTACCGTGACGCTGGCGGAGCCGCTGACGCCATTGCTGGTTGCAACCACCGTATTCGTGAACGTCCCAGTCGCCGACCCAGCGGTGAACAAGCCCGTACTGTTGACTGTTCCGCCACCGCTCACAACGTCCCATGTGACAGCAGCACCGTCGATTGGTTGGCCCGCGCTATCGAGAACCGTTGCGGCGAACTGCTGGGTCATCCCGGCCTGGACCGTCGCACTAGCTGGGGTAACGACCACCGAGGCAGCTTGCGGCCCTCCTGACGGCTGGTACGTCGCAGCGACTGAGCTCACCAGTGGCGTCGCTGTCGCTGCGCTGGTCGTTAGCTCCAGTTCGTACTGCAAGTAACGTCCAGCCGGAACAGCCAGATCGAACTGCTGGGCCGCGCTCCATCCGGTCCAGTCGGAGAAGGTCGATCCATCCACCGAAGACCGCGCTCGTCCGCGCAACGTCGTTCCGCCAGGCTGCGTTCGTTGGGTGACAAACTGTACCCAGTCTGCATCAGCGCCTGCATCGAGCGACGCACTGAGGTACGTGCCACTCGACACATAGCTTGCCAGCGCAGCTTGTTCGACGATGATCGGTTCCGCGATGGACCCCTGGCTGATCCACGGCGCCATGAACCCAGGGTTCGGAATCGTCGCCTGATGGACCTGAACCCCATCGACCAGGAAACGCACCTGCGTGCCGCTGTATTCGATTGTGTAATCGTGCGGCGCGCCAATGAGGCCGGTCAACGGGATGTCGGCATTGGTTGCGCCGACGTTGATGCGCGCGAAGACGCGCGTGGTGTCCCAGCCCGGCACGCCGAAGACGAGCCACGGGTCATCGAGTTGGTCTTCGCGGCTGAAGCCGACATTCTGCCAGGCGCTGTTCGTGAACGTGAGGCGCGCGGTAAACACGCCACTCGGGACGACGCTCCGCCCACGTGCCCAGGCTCCACTGACCGACAGGGCGCCGCCCGACTGACCGACAGCGCCACCCGTGGTGTACACACCGGACGCCCATACGGAGCTGTCCAGAGTCGGGGCATCGAACAGGTCAACAAACCCGTTTGAGAAGAGCATCACAGCGCCGTCTCCGGCGTTGCCGCCGTCGACCGCCTGCGTCGAGGCAAATGTGCCAGCGTTGAAGTCTGCCAGGGTTGTATGGCTAACCGTCTGCAGGGTCGTCACCGTGAGCGCATTGCTCAGGCTAGCCGACTGCCCGTCCGGGTTCGTGATCGAGACGCTGTACACCCCTGGGGCAGTCCCCGCAGGAACCGTGGCGAGCGCCTGGTCCGCCGCGAGCACCGACGAGGGCACAGTGGCTGCGCCGATGCGGACAACTGCCCCGCTGACGAAGTTCGCACCTTGCAAGGTAATCTCGTCCCCAGCGTTTGCGGCTGCGGGCGACACACTCGCCAGGGTGGGTGCAGGCGCTTGGGCAGTGAAGGCCGCGTTGCGTGTCGCCGCACCTCCGTCGGGGTTCGTCACCGTCAGGTCATGCGGTCCGGCCGGCAGTCCAGCCGGCACAACGGCCTGCAGCGACGAAGCACTCACGAACTGCACATTCGTCAGGTCAACATTGCTCAACCGGGCAGTTGCACCGT
>QEUZ01000226.1 GCA_003577355.1 Chloroflexota bacterium
CCCCTGGGTGATCGCTGTGCCGGCAACCCAGCTGATGATGCGTGTCAGCGCCATGGTTCGCCACCGCTATCGGGCGCCATACAGCAGATACGCGATGGCGAGGTGCAACACGGTCGCTACGACCAGCACCAGCGTGAAGGCCGGTTTGCGCGTCTTGTGCCGGAACACTGCGCGCCCCGCCCACCCACCGATGAACCCGCCTGCTAGCGCCAGCAGGTGCAGGGTGATCTCCGGCGTGCGCCGGCCGCCCCGCTGGGCCTGCTGCTTGTCGTACCAGTAGGCGACAAAAGTCGCAGCAGTTAGCGCTGACAGCCAGGCGAGATACAGGGGCACGCTGAGGAACAGCACCAACAGGGCCAAGAGCGCCAGAGCAAGGCCACCAAGCACCAGCGCCGAGCGTCGTTGCGCACGCATCCCTGCCCCCGTCCCGGTTTACGTGCAGCATCGTAGCAGACCGCACCTCCGGCCCCTCACACAGCGTGAGAGGCCGGAGGTGGTGGGGTTTACCCCATCAGCAGGTTCCACATGTCCGGCATTTCGCCGACCGGCACTTCGATCAGGTAGGGGCGGTTGTCAGCGAAGGCTTCGGTCAGCGCGCGCTTCAGTTCCTCAGCGCCATTGGCGCGCCGGCCTTCGATCCCGAATGATTGCGCCAGCAGCACGAAATCCGGGTTGTGCAGGTCGCTGGCGATGAGCTTGCCGCCGTAGTCCTGCTTCTGCATGCGGCGCACGTTGCCGAAGGCGCCATCGTTGAAGACGACCGCGACGACTGGGATGTTGAAGCGGGCGGCAGTCGAGAGCTCCTGGACGTTGTACATGAACCCACCATCGCCACAGAGGGCGACGACCTTGCGGCCCGGGGCGCCGATCTGCGCGCCCAGCGCGGTGGCGTACTCGAAGCCGAGTGTGCCCTGGTAGCCGGCCGAGATCCAGGTGCGCGGCTCGTAGATCGGCATGCCGGCCCAGCTCCAGTAGCCCACCTGGGTCATGCCGCCAATGATGACGCCGTCGTCCGGCAGCGTCTCGCGCACGGCAAGCCCGAGCGATGCCTGCGGCTGGACCTCGAAGAGCCGGTCTTCGATGCCCTCCTTCAGCGCGGTCAGCTCGTCCTTGCGCGAGGGGCGCGAGCGGTTGTGGCGCGCGGCGCGTTCGGCCAGTGCTGCCAACCCCTTGCGGGCATCGGCGACGATGCCGATGTGCGGGGTGGTGTTGCGGCCAACCTCTTCCGGGTCGACATCGAGCTGGATCAGGGTTTGTTCCTCACCCAGCCGCCAGGGGGAATAGGGCATGTAGAAGCGCGTGCCAACGGCCAGGATGACATCCGCCTCGCGCAGCAGCTTGCCGCCGGCCACGCCATTCTGGGCCAGGTAGTGGCGGTCGGAGAGCGCGCCCTTGCCCTCGCCAGTCATCACGACCGGGGCCTCCAGCAGCTCGGCGAGCGCCTTGAGCTCGTCCCAAGCGCCGCCAACCAAAATGCCGCCGCCGGCGTAGATGAGCGGCGAGCGGGCGTTGCCAAGCGCCTTGGCGGCTTGCTCCAGCAGGTCGGGGTCCCCCTCTGGGGCGTGGACCTCAGCCGGCGCGGGGATCGTGACGTCGGCGGTGGCCCGCAGCACGTCTGGCGGGATCTCGATCTCAACCGGGCGTGGCCGGCCGGAACGCAACTGGCGGAAGGCTTCAACCACCAGCCCGGGCACCTCCTCCGGGGCCATTGCCCGGCCTGCCCACTTGGTGACGGAGCGGATCATCTCGAGCTGGTGTGGGATCTCATGCAGGTCTCCGCGCCCGGCCTCGATATTCTTCGAGTTGATCTGCCCGGCGATGCAGAGCACCGGCGAGGAGCAGGCATAGGCGGTCGAAAGGCCGGCTCCGGCGTTGAGCAGGCCCGGCCCCGGCACGACCAGGCAGGCGCCAACCTTGCCGGTTACCCGCGCGTAGCCGTCGGCCATGTAGCTCGTCGCCTGCTCGTGGCGGGTGTGGTAGACGGTGATGTCGTCCTGCGCGTCGTAGAGCGCGTTGAAGGCCCAGTCGAGCTGCACGCCCGGCAGGCCAAAGATGACCTCCAGCCCATGCGCCCGCAGGCTCGCAACCAGCGCCTCTCCCCCAGTCATCTGTGGCACGTCGTATCCTCCATCGCATACAGCAACACGCCGGACACGGGCCAGGCGCGTCCGGCATGCACAATCATGCCGCACCAGCGGCCCGAACGGTACCTGCGGCACTGCATCGACATAGCAGGGGCCGGTGTTATCCCCCTCAACGTTGACGTCACCGACGAAGGCAGCAGATGCACGAGCGTACCAGCCGAGAGCGAGACGAGTGAGAACAATCGATGCCATGAAGTGACGGACGACTCTCGCATCCGGCGTCGTGTCAGTTGATTGCAGGACGCCGGATGCGGACGCGACCAAGTTCCACAATGATGAGTAAACCTCGCAACTCTGCGTCGGGGACTTCGCCAAGCCCTTGAAGGAGCACCTGATTTACCTGTTCACTCGGGAGTTCGTTCGGGACGCGCATGACGACGATTCCAGCATGGGTCCCAAGGGGTAGGCTCAGAATGTTCGCGAAGTCCAAGTCGCCTGTCACAATGACACGATCGTGCGCTTGCGCGTAGGCGAAGATGTCGTCATCGCTGTGGCCGCGAAGTCCCAGGTCGCGCACATCGACCGCATCGAATCCGGCCGTGCGAAGTACCATCGTGGTAGACCGTGGCATATTCTCATCCACGAGAAATGCCACCATCTACGCAATTCCCCGAACTTCCTCCAGCGATAGGATGCTCGACGCATAGGCCAACGCCGCGAGGATGTCTTCGCGAGTGATCTCGTACTCAGTCGCGATATCTTCGAACGACATGCCACCGCCGAGCTTGCCGACGACAAGCTCGACAGGAACACGCGTCCCCTCGATCACCGGCTTGCCGGAGAGGATGCGTGGATCAGCGATGATCCGAGGGGCAAGGTGCATGCGCATAGCGTCTCCCGTCAACTGCGTACAGCAACACAGGGTGTCGCGGTACGAGGCAGAATGATGCCAAGAAGCGCAGGGCTATGCGTGGTGCGGCCCCGATGCTCTTCCAGTCTCCCCGCGCCAGTGACGACAGAGGCAGGGGGTGCGGGCGCTCTCAACAGATGCAGCCGTCTGCGGCGCAGATGCAGCCATCGGCGCAGAGATAGGTCCCTGCCTCGCGGCAGGTCGTGCGTCCCACTGCGATGGTACGATACGCGCGTTGGATGCCCGAATGGTACCGGTGAGGCATCCGAATGCAGCGAGTAGCACAGCACGACAGCCCCATTCGCCGGCGCGAAACAGCGTTGCAACGCGACCGAATGCGCCTGGTGCGTGTGGGCGCCTGGGGAACTTGGGCTCTGTGCCTGGCGTTTACGCTCGGGATGATCGCAACTGACCTTGCGACCACACTCGCGCGAGATGAACCGCCCGCCATTGCCAACTGGGTCTTCTTTACGGCATTCCTATCTTTTCCCACAGTAGGCGCGATCATCGTCACGCGGATGCCACGGCACCGTATTGGCTGGCTCTTCTGTTTCGCCGGGCTGTGCTGGAGTGGCCTTGTGCTCTTGCCGGAGAATATTGCGATTTACACCCTGGAAGCCAGCCCGGAGGCGCTGCCCGATGGCGTGTACGCTGGTTGGGTGGCACGCTGGGGCTGGGTCCTGGCAATCGGCATCACGCTCGTTATCCTGCCGCTGCTCTTCCCCGATGGGCGGCTCCCCAGTGAACGCTGGCGGTGGGCACGCCGTGTCGCCCTGCTGGGTATGGCACTCAGCCTGGTTGGTTATGCGTTTGGCCCTGGAGACCTGGGGCTAGAAGGCAACCTGCCGGGGTATGCTAACCCACTCGGCGTCGAAACGCTGGAAGCGCCACTCCTCGTCGCTGGCTCATTGGGGATGGCACTGCTGCTCGGCATCGCGCCAATCTCGGCCGCTGCGCTCATCGTGCGCTTTCGGCGCTCACGCGGCGTCGAACGTCTGCAACTCAAGTGGAGCGCGTACGCTGCCGCGCTTGTCGCAATAGCGTTGTCCATCGATGCGCTAACGCGATTATTCGGATGGCAGCCGCGGTTCATGCCCGCGATTGTCGGATTGAGCATCGTCAGTATCCCGGTTGCAGCCGGTATTGCCATCCTGCGGTATCGTCTATACGACATCGACCGGATTATCAACCGCACCATCGTCTATGTTGCGCTCTCTGCAATTCTTGGCCTTGCCTATGGCTGCCTCGTGCTGCTCCAGCATGTGCTGAACCCGTTGGCCATCAGTTCCGACCTGTGGGTTGCTCTCTCGACGCTGACAGTCGCAGCCATCTTCCGGCCGCTGCGCACCCGCGTCCAAGGCGTAATCGACCGGCGCTTTTATCGCAGCAAGTACGATGCAGCTCGCACAATCGAGGCATTCGGCGCGCGCCTGCGGGACGAGCTCGACCTGGATACACTCCAAGCGGAGCTTGTAGCCGTCATTCGGCAGACGATGCAGCCGGCGAGCGTTTCCGTCTGGTTCGACAACCCGGCGGCGCGGGGTGCGCCCGATCGCGCGCGCTCGTTGCTGTCGTAGCACAAGCCCTTTGGGGTGTGTCCCGGTGCGCAGCATGTTGAATACAGCGCTACCGCTATTGCGCTATCTTCGAACATGTTCTCAGCAGATGCAGCCATCCACCGCGCAGATACAGCCATCGGCGCAGCAGCCGTCGCGCTCGGCGCAGAGATAGGTCCCTGCCTCGCAGCAGGTTGTGCGTCCCACGGGCGGGCAAACGGGCAACCCGGCCGGGCAGCAGACGCCCGCGGCGGCACAGCTCATGCCGCCCCGGCTGGCGCAGGTGACGCATTCCCCCATGTAGCAAACATCGGTGCCGTCGCAGTCGGCGTCGCTGTCGCACTGCCCTGGCGTGCAGTCGCAGCCAGTGGGTGTGCAGATACAGCCGTTGTTGCAGCAGCCGTTGCGCTCGGCGCACAAGAATGTGCCCGCTTCACAACACGTGCTGCGTCCAGCCGGTGGGCAAACCGGTAGCCCAGCGGGACAACAGATCCCGGCGGCGGCGCAGGTTGTCCAGCCGCGCGTCTCACAGGGAGCGCACTGGCCCTCGTAGCAGACCTCCGCCCCATCGCAGTCATCGTCAGTCACGCACTGGTTGCAATCGCAGCCGGTGGGGGTGCAGGTGCAGCCGTTGTTGCAGCACCCCTCGCGGTTGGAGCAGAGGAACGTGCCTGCCTCGCAGCACAGCGAGCGCCCGGCCGGCGGGCACACGGGTAGGCCAGGTGGGCAGCAGACGCCGGCCGCTGCGCAGCTTGTGCCGCCAGTCGTCGCGCAGGGCACACACGCGCCGTCATCACACACGTCCGTGCCGGGGCAATCGTCGTCGATGTCGCACTCGCTGCAATCGCAGCCGTCGGGAGTGCAGACACAACCTTCGTTACAGCAGCCGTCGCGGTTGGCGCAGAGGAACGTACCGGCTTCGCAGCAGGTTGTGCGTCCCGCGGGTGGGCACACGGGCAAACCGGCAGGGCAGCAGACACCGGCTGCGTCGCAGCTTGTGCCGCCATTCGTTGAGCAGGGAATGCACTCGCCGTCGTCGCACACATCCGTGCCGGGGCAATCGGCATCGACCTCACACAGGGAAACGCTGACACACTGGCCCTCATCGCAGAACTGGTTTGGGGCGCATGCGTCGCCACAGCCCCCGCAGTTGTCGTTATCGAAGCGCAGATCCCGGCATTGGCCGCCGCAGCAGGATTCCGGCGCGTTGCAGGGCGGGGAGCAGCTAAGGCCGGTGCGCCAGGTGTGGTAGTGCCGGCCGACGTTGCCCGCTTCCACTTGCCATTCCGGCGGGTTATCTGGTGTGTAGGTCAGGCAGCGGCGCTCGAAACACTGGACCAACACGGCTTTCTGGGTCCCGCCGACGCGCACCCGCGCCCAGTAGGCGTCGGTCACCGGGAAGCCGGTGGCGTAGTAGGCATTCAGGAAGAGTTGCCCCTGGGTAAACTGGCCGTCCTCGTAGACCGTGCCGGAGGAGTTCATGAACGCCCAGAATGGCGCGGCGATCCAGTGGTTGGTTTCGCTGGTGAAGTGCGTCTCGACAACGTTGTAGCCGGCCAGACTCGGGTCGTTGCCGGTCGTGCCGTCGCGATGGATCGTGCGGGTGATGAGGGCGCCTTGGGCGCCGCTGGAGACATTGCGTTGCGCGGCAAAGCTGGCGTAGGTCGGGCCATCCGGGTCGTCGGCATCGCCAGCGACGTTCTCCTGGGCGGGGCCGCGGCTCTCGAAGGCAGCATCGCCAACCTGCAATTGGCCGGTCATCAGCTCGTTGACCAGCAAGCCGTTGGTGACGTACCAGACCGAGGAGGGGTCGCCGGAGGGATCGGTGATCTCCATGCGCGACTTGTCGTAATACTGCACGAGCCGCATGCCACCGGGGGACTCGGCGTAGGGTTCCATCAGCGCCTCGGTGAACGGTTCCGGTCCCCACATCCAGGTGCGGGTAGCGCGGCCTTCAGCGACAGGGCGGTCGGTGCGTTCCCAGGTGCGCAGAAAGGCTGGGTGGCCAGGGGCGATGCGCGGCGCAGGTGTGGCGCGTACGCGGTCGGGCCGTAGGCTACGGCCAAACAGCCCGGCAGCCGCAACACCAAGCATGGCTCGTAACACCTGGCGGCGTGAGGTCGCGCGCGCCGCGACGCGGGTGAAGTCGTCGAAACGCCGGTGGTCCACGTGCTGCCTCCAGGTTCTGTTGCTGGAACGGGCTGGATCTGGCGCAACGGGGTCATACTGCTCGTGGTGGTGAGTCTAAGCGCATTGAACCCGGAACAGCGCGACGCGTCAATTCGTGTGGCACTACGTTTCGGAGGAGATGGGTGCGACTGCCCGCAAGCAGGGTCAGTCCGCTGACTGGTCCGCAGTGGTCAGGACAACCTTGCCGCGCACCGCTCCACTGGCCAGGTAGCGCATGGCGGCGTGTATCTCGGCCAGCGGATACGTGCGGTCGATGTAGGGGGTGAGCTTGCCTGCGGCCAACAGTGCGCTGAGTTCGGTCAGCGATTCCTGGCGGCTTGGCGCGCTCAAGCCGAGCTTCGGCAGGTTGCGGCTGAATGGGGTGCGCACTGCCAGCCCGGCGAAACGGGGGATACTCCCCAACCGGCGGCGCGCGCTGGGGTCGT
>QEUZ01000227.1 GCA_003577355.1 Chloroflexota bacterium
CAGAAGTTCCAGGAACTGCTGGAGCAGCTCCAGCAGCAGGTGCTGCAGCAGACCTTCCAGGGCATGCAGCAGTCGCTGCAGAACATGACCGCGCAGGACATCGCCGAGATGCGCCAGATGCTCAGCGAGCTGAACCAGATGCTCGAAGAAAAGGCCAAGGGAGGCGAGCCGGACTTCGAGCGCTTCATGCACAAGTACGGCCACTTCTTCGGGCCGGGCATCAACTCGCTGGAAGACCTGATGGACCGCATGGCCCAGCAGATGGCCGCCATGCAGTCGCTGATGGACTCGATGACCCAGGAGCAGCGCGCCGAGCTGTGGAACGCGATGCAGGCGGTCATGAACGACCCCGGCATCCAGGAGGAAATGTCGCGCCTCGCCGAGAACCTTGGCCAGATGATGGGCGAGAACCCCTACGCCCAGCGCTTCCAGTTCGGCGGCAGCGAAGACCTTTCCTTAGAGGAAGCGCTGCGCCTGATGGACCGCCTGCACGCGATGGACGAGGTCGAGGACCAGCTGCGCGGCGTGCGCGACTGGCGCGACCTGGAACATGTTGACGACCAGAAGATCCGCGACCTGCTAGGGGACGAGTTCAGCGAAGACCTCGAGCAACTGCGCCAGCTCACCAAGACGCTGGAGGATGCCGGCTACATCCAGCGCACCAAGCGCGGCTGGGAGATGACCCCGCGTGGCGTGCGCAAGATCGGCCAAAAGGCCCTCACCGACATCTTCCAGCACCTGAAGAAGGACCGCTTTGGCCAGCACCACATCGACACGCAGGGGGTCGGCGGGGAGCGCACCGACAGCAGCAAGGCCTACGAGTTCGGCGACCCGTTCCTGCTCGACCTGCCGAAGACCCTGATGAACTCCCTCTGGCGCGAAGGGGTCGGCTCACCGCTGCACCTGGAGGCGGACGACTTCGAGGTCTACCGCACCGAGCAGATCACCCAGTCGTCCACCGTACTGATGGTCGATATGTCGCGCTCGATGCTCTACAACGGCTGCTTCGCCGCCGCCAAGAAGGTGGCGCTGGCGCTGGATAGCCTGATCCGCACCCAGTTCCCGCGCGACAACCTCTACATCCTCGGGTTCTCCTACGTTGCGACCGAGCTGAAGCCGGCGGCACTGCCCTCGATCACCTGGGACGAGTACAACTACGGCACCAACATGCAGCACGGCCTGATGCTGGCGCGGCAGCTGCTGGCCCGCCACAAGGGGGGCACGAAGCAGGTCATCGTCATCACCGACGGCGAACCGACGGCGCACTTCGACGAAACGAACCAGGTGCGCTTCGCCTACCCGCCCACCTGGCAGACCTTGCAGGAGACCCTGAAGGAAGTCATGCGCTGCACCCGCGAGCAGATCGTGATCAACACCTTCATGCTGGAGCGCAGCCCCTACATGGCCGGCTTCGTCTCAGAAATGGCCAAGATCAACAAGGGCCGCGCCTTCTTCGCCACCCCCGACCACCTGGGTGAGTACATCCTGGTCGACTACGTGGCGAACAAGAAGAAGCTGATGAAGGCGTAGGAACCCTCACCCCCCGTCCCCCTCTCCCGTCGCCACGGGCGAGGGGGTGTCGTTGTACTGACGCTGCGCTCCAATGTCGCCAGCCTCCCGTCCCCACAGATGGGGGGAGTCCAGTGATACGGGCGCGTCGGAACAGGATATATCTACCGCGTCCCCACAGATGGGGGGAGTCCAGTATCTGCACGGGTGAGTTCTCGCTACGTCAGCAACGGCGCCCATTGAACCGGAGAAACTCATGATCGCCTGAGACACCCCTCGCCCGTGGCGACGGGAGTGGGGTCGGAGGTGAGAGCTTCTCACGTGATCGAGCGCGCCAACATCCAAATCGCGATCGAAATGCACCTCGAAGCTACGCGGGAGGACGGTATCGCCTACCCTCCAGCAGCGACGCAGGTGACAGAGATTGAAGTGGCCATGACATAGCGAGTTTCATCCGCATGCTGCTCACCGCCAGACCGGCTCACTCACCTCCACCGGGTAGATCTCGGTTGGCTCCGGCGTCCAGGAATCGACCTTGAAACCGCGCGTTGGCTGTACCTCGACGAAGCGCTCGCGCAGGTACATCTCGGCCCAGTTGTCGGGCGGGATCATGATGTGCCAGCGCACGCCGATTTCCCAGCGCTCTGAGAAGAAGAGGTAGTGGGAGACAACCAGCCAGTGCGGCTTCGTCGGCGTGGCGATGAACTGGGTATCCGGGCCGATGCCCAGCTCAGGGTGCTGTTCCGCTAGCCAGGGCAGGAACAGGGCGAGCACCTGCTCGGCGTCGGCCAGCGGGAACACGTCACCTGGCCCCACGCCAACGGCAGTCGTCAGCGCCTGGCGCACCCCCTCGCGTTCCCCGCTGATCTCGACGGAGATCGTCGCCAGCGGCTCAGGCTGCATCGCAACGGCAAGCGCTTGGGTATGCGTCGCGCCGAGCACCTCCGCGCGCGGGATGATCGTCACTTCACCGACAACGCCCGGCTTCAGCCCGCCCGCCGGGGCGATCTCGACATCCGCTCCCTCGGCTGTTACCGAGAGTGCGACCGCCTCACCAGCGCCACGGCCAGCGCTGGTGTCCTCGGCCGTTACCAGCAGCACGACCCGCTGGCCCGGAGCCGCATCCTGCACGCTGGGCGGCGTCACCGTCAGACGAAAGCCAGCTGGCGCGCCTTCTTCATCGCGCAAGCCACAGGCAGCAGACACTGCCACAACAATCAGCAGGGCAACACGGGTGATCCTGTATCCATGCATATGCGTCAGCGCTCACTCTCGCAGGCCGCGTCATCGCCGCCTGCCGCCAGTATTCGGGCAGCACCGTGTCGGGCGTCACACTGTAGGTGGGCAAACTGCGACAACTCTGTTGCAACCTCGCTGCATGGGTCCGCGGTTGTCACGAGCGCATCACGGCTGTGGACAGCGAGCGGAATGTGATCCACACACCCGGCGATGACGTAGTAGCGAGTGCGCAGAACCGGCTGTGCTGCGATTGACGCGGTGGCCGGTATCGGATTCAATGTGCGCAGAGGAATCTATCCCCGACAACTGCATAGTGCGCGGGCGCCCGGCGCCACACTACCGGCTGATCTGGAGGTGACCCGTGGATGATCGGCGTTTCGACGACCTGACGCGCGTCGTCGCGCGTGCTACTTCGCGCAGGCAGGTGCTCAAGGCCATCCTCGGTGTTGCCGCCGCTGGTGTGCTGGGCCGTGCCGTGCAGCCGCAGCGCGTGCGTGCACAGCCTGCTGGGCGCATCGTCCCAGCCAACAGCGCTTTCCTGCGCACCTGGGAACGCACCGACCGGCCCGTCGCCGAGGGGCGCGCTACCCGCACCTGGATGTGGGGGCCGGAGCCCTTCACCGAGGCGCTGATGGAACCCTACGCCGAGTCCCCCGGTGGCATGCGGCAAGTGCAGTATTACGACAAGTCACGCATGGAGATCACCGACCCCGGCGCCGACCAGAACAGCGTCTGGTACGTCACCAACGGCCTGCTGGTCAACGAGCTAATGACCGGTCAGATGCAGACCGGCCACACCTCCTTCGAGCAACGCTCCCCAGCCCAGGTCAACGTGGCCGGCGACAGCGACGACCCCGACGGCCCAACCTACGCCACCTTCGCCGGGGTGCGTAACCTCTCCACCGGCGGCCCAGGGGCGGTTATCACCCGCACGATCACCCGCGGCGGCACAGTTGGGAACAACCCGGCGCTGGCGCAGCACAACGTGACCGAGGCGCAGTTCACCAGCGAAACCAACCACTGGATCGCCGCGCCATTCTGGGCGTTTATGAACTCCAGCGGCACAGTCTACGAGAACGGCCAGTTCAACACTGCCGCGCTCTTCCTGAATGCCTACTACGCCACCGGCTTCCCGGTGACGGACGCCTACTGGGCACGGGTGCGGGTGGGTGGTACCCAGAAGGATGTACTGGCACAGTGTTTCGAGCGGCGTTGCCTAACCTACACACCAGATAACCCGCCGGAGTGGCGGGTGGAAATGGGCAACGTCGGCCGGCACTACCACGCCTGGCGCACCGGCGGCGGGAGTGACCAGACGACGATCGGTGAGGCGTCGGCCAGCGTCGAAGCGCAACTCGAGAGTGCAGCCGGCCAGAATGCCGCGTACCAGCAGCTAGAGACCTATGTCCGGGGGCTCGGCTACATACCGGATGACCAGCGCGCATTCACCATCACCGAGAGTGGCGCGCAAGGCGGGGCAGCCCTTGTCGCATCGTACCGGGAGGTGCACGAACCACCCGGTCGCGCAGATATCTACTTCGACCAGGCATCCGGCCCCTATGCCGGCCCGTTCGCGATCATCCGCAACGCCGATGAGTCAATCGCCTTCTCGGCCTTTGTTGGCGATAGTGGCCAGATCGAGATCGCCCAGCCGAGCATACCGCTCAACCAGGCCGAACTAGCCGCGCGCGAGGTGGAACCCCGCGCCACACCAAGCTGCAACGCGTGCATCGCGCGCTGCAACACCGTCATCGCGCAGTCGTCGATGTCGCTGGAGGACATCTGCCTGCTCACCAGCTATCTCACCTGCTCGACGTTGATCCTGCCAACCAAGAAGGGCTTCCAGTCCTGTGTCATCGGCTCCTGGGCGGGCTGCATCCTTTCCGGCGGCAGTTCGACCTGCGCCGGGCTGTGCACAGCCGAGTGCCAGGACCCCTGCGATGCGTGCCGCGCCGGACGCACCTGCTGCGGTGAGCACTGCTGGGACCTCAACACCAGCCTGCACGCATGCGGCTCGTGCAACGTGCAGTGCCCCGCCTACTCCGACTGCTGGGATGGCGTCTGCATCAGCGTCCGCACCGACCCACAGAACTGCGGCGGCCATGGCATTGTCTGTGCCGCAAATGAGATCTGTGAAAACGGCACGTGCCGTAAGACATGCAGCCCTGCCTGCCAGAAGCCGCTGGAGTGTTGCGACGGTGTCTGCGTCAATCTCAGCTCCGACCCGCACAACTGCTACCACTGCGGCAGAGTCTGCCCGGAAGGTGCGCCGTACTGTATCAACACCGTTTGCGAGAGCAGAAATTGCGACCCAGTGTGCGAACCTCCCTTGTTCTGCTGTGGCGGCGACTGCGTCGATGTGTTCTACGATCGAGAGAACTGCGGCGCGTGCCAAAACCAGTGCCTGGACACCTGCTGCAACGGCGAGTGTGCCTCGCTGGATATCGACAGCGCCAACTGCGGGAGATGTGGGAACGTTTGCCCTTCCGGCGAAACGTGTTGTTCCGGTCACTGTGTCGATCTCAAGACGAACGAGAGCTACTGCGGCTCCTGCTCCCGGCAATGCCTCGGTTGGGAAACCTGCTGCGATGGCCAATGCAAGGACATCAGCGACGATGAGGCAAACTGCGGCGGCTGCGGCAAACGCTGCCCAGCCGACTACACCTGCTGCCATGACACATGCAAGGACCTGTACCGTGACCGCAACAATTGTGGAACCTGCGGCAGGCAGTGCGGCCCGAACGAACTGTGCGACAACGGACAGTGCGTCAGCGAGAACGCCTGCGAGAACGACAGCCAGTGCTCCGGCACCGATGTCTGCTACCAGGGCGAGTGCGTCAGTTGCGCCAGCCGGGGTGGCACCGGCTGTGCCGATTACTGCTGCCCGAGCGGTTACCCCAATTGCTGCTCGGCAGTTGACACCTGCTGCCCGGCCGGCTTCCCAGTCTGCCCACCAGCGGGGCGCAACTTCTGCTGCCCGGCCGGGAGCTACCTCTGTTCTAACTACGACAGGTGCTGCCCGGACGGCTGCACTTGCACGGCAGACGGCTGCAACTGCAACACCTGCGAAAACCATAGTGACTGCACCGGCACGGATGTCTGCATCGGTGGCCAGTGTGTCTCCTGCACCAGCGCTGGCGGCTCACCCTGCATGGGCGACTTCTGCTGTGGCGGCGACTACCCGGTGTGCTGCGGCGGGGTAGCGCAGTGCTGCCCGGCGGCCTATCCGGTCTGCCCATACCCTGGGAGCAACTGGTGTTGCGCTGCCGGATACTTCCCGTGCACCGATGGCGTGACCTGTTGCCCGACCGGTTGCACCTGTCACAGCGGTGGCTGCAACTGCCCGAACGACATCCAGCCGGAGGCGAGTAACAGGGCAATGGGTAGGGGTGGGCCGGAGATCACCCCAGCCCTGCTGGACATCAGCATCACTCCTGCTGAACCGTACCGCCTCTAGCGGCTCTTGACGCCGCGCCAACTGGCATGATTGCCCTGTCACCCAGGGAACTGGGGGCTGACAGGGCAATTCGGTTTCGTGCATCTGCGGCAACCGGCAGGAGGAACGAATGCGCGCGATCGTGCAGTCCGGCTACGGCGCGCCGGAGGATGTACTCTCACTCCAGGATATTGGCGTGCCGCAGGTCCGCCCCGGCACAGTACTGGTGCGAGTGCTGGCCGCCTCACTCCACCCAGATATCTGGCATGTCGTCAACGGTGTTCCGCAAGTGCTACGCCTGATGGGCGCCGGGCTACATAAACCAAAGCAGCGCGTGCCGGGCACCGACCTGGCCGGGTTCGTCGTCGCGACAGGTGCAGGGGTCACCCACTTCCAGCCGGGCGAGGCCGTCTTAGGAGAGAGCGTCACCCGCCATCAGTGGCAGAACGGCGGAGCCTTCGCCGAATACGCGCTCGTGCCGGAGAGCGGCCTCGTGCTGAAGCCGGACAACGTCACCTTCGAGCAGGCCGCTGCCGTGCCGACCTCTGGCATCATCGCGCTGCACTCGGTGGGCACCGCAGGGCGTCTGTCGGCGGGCCAACGCGTGCTGGTGAACGGCGCAGCCGGCGGGGTTGGCATGTTCAGCGTGCTGCTGGCCAAGGCGGCCGGCGCAGAAGTGACGGCAGTTGACCGCACCCACAAACTGGACATGCTGCGCAGCATCGGCGCGGACGCCGTCATCGACTACACCCAGGAGGACTTCACCCAGCGTGGCGAACAGTACGACCTAATCGTCGATATCCCCGGCAACCACCCCTTCTCCGCCTGCCGCCGGGCGCTCACCCCACAGGGCAAGTACGTGCTGGTCGGGCACGACAACTACGACCCCAGCGCGCGCCGCCGGTTGGGGAGTATCCCCCGTTTCGCCGGGCTGGCAGTGCGCACCCCATTCAGCCGCAACCTGCCGAAGCTCGGCTTGA
>QEUZ01000228.1 GCA_003577355.1 Chloroflexota bacterium
GCGCTCGTTCCCTCAGAGAAGAGCGCATCAGGCAAGGACAATCACACCACTGGTCACTGGTCACTCGTCACTGGTCACTCGTCACTGGTCACTCGTCACTCGTCACTCGTCACTCCACTCGCTCCCAGCTCGTCGTCCACTACTGCGTACGTACGATGACCCGTTGACAAACTAGAACAGTCGTTCTATAGTGTACGTACATTTGTTCGACTCGTTTGTTCTAGTTTGGAGACCGGAAATGTCAAGCCTCGCGTCGCGCCAGATCGCTCTTCTCACCGTGTTCGCTACCTGCGCACTCCTCGTCACGCTCGGTGTTGCATCAGGCTTGGGCGCTGAAGCGCGCACTGCCGTTGTCCAAGCATGGCCGCTGGTCGGCGTCTGTGCCATCGCGCTTGTCTTTATCCTGACCGATCCGTTCAGCGCGCGTTAGTGTGGCTTAGGCGTACACCACGTTCTACAGTACGTTTCCGCCAACGCATCTCCTCTCCGTCAGTTGTGTCACCTGTGGCATGATCCCCGCGGCCGTCTGGTGGCTGCACTGATATCGCACGACCGGAGCGCTCGCAACGACCTTGGCAGATGCTGGGATAGGCGCAACAACAGGAGAGCGACCTCCCAGCATTGTGCAGGTGCTGGCGCATCGCCCCGACTTTCGAAACCTTTGGCTTGGGACGCTAGCAACGCAAAGCGGCCAGTGGGTTTTGCAGGTCGCTATCGGCTGGCTGATGCTGGACCTGACCGACTCGGCATTCTGGGTCGGCCTCACTGGCTTTGCTGGTGGGATGCCAATGCTCCTCCTCGCGATCCCTGCCGGCGTGGCCACCGACCGCTTCGACCGCCGCAGTGTTCTGCGCACCTGCCAGCTCGGGTTATCTGTCCTGGGGCTCGCGTTAGCAACTGCTGTACTGCTGGATATCGTGACGCCGTGGCAACTGTTGCTCGGCGCTGCCTGCAATGGCTCGCTGATGACGATTAACAACACAGCCCGGCAAACGATGATCCCCGCCACCGTTCCACGGCAAGAGATCGCCAGCGCCATTGCCTACAACACTGCCGGCCAAAGCGCCACCCGGCTCGTCGGCCCCTCGCTCGCCGGGTTCAGCATCGCGGCAGTCGGTGGCGCGGGCGCGTTCGGGTTGCAGGCAGTCTGCCTCGCATTGGCTTTGCTTCTTACCCTGCAACTTCCTTCCGAATCCGACAACGCCACAACGCAGCGGAGACGCGCGCCGGGGGCACTCGAAGGAGTTCGAGCAGTACGACAGGACCGCTTGTTACGCGATTTGATCCTGCTCGCGGGTATACCGACGTTTGCGGTCTTCCCATACATGCAGCTTCTTCCCGTCTACGCGCGCGACATCCTGGCAATTGGCCCGCAAGGGCTTGGCCTCCTGCTCGCCTCGAGCGGTTGTGGAGCGGTCATCGGCGCGCTTCTGGTCGGCCGCACCTCTCCGTCGCGCCAGGCGGGGCGAACCCTGTTTGCCGCAACCATCGCCTATTGCCTGCTGGTGCTTGGGTTCGCCTATGCAAAGAGCGTGTGGCTCTCGGCGCCGCTGCTCGTCTTCGCCGGGATCACCGGGTCGGCCTACCTTTCGTTGAACAATGCCATTCTGCAAATGCACGTCACCGACGAACTGCGCGGGCGGGTCGTCGGTGTGTCAATGCTGACGTGGGGACTGATGCCATTGGGTGCGCTGCCAATGGGGTTCCTCGCCGAACACGTCGGCGCGCCAGCTGCGATCGCATCTGGAGTCCTGCTCGCGATTGGGCTGACCATCTCCTTGTCATTCGGGTCCCCGTTACTGGCGGCTAGACTACCCAACGAGCAGGTTTGACCAGCCAACAGAGCGCGTGGTACCGTCTTCGGTTGAGTACAGAGGGAGTTGAGATATTGACGCGGCTGCGTTCGATAGATGCACGCTTGAGGTCTTTAGGGCGCCTGCCCTGCCGTCCCGTGTGGACGGAGCGCTACGTCGGTCGTTGATCTGCAGAGTGACCATGTGAATGTGAGCGATCCGCATGACTGCGAAGCCGCGAGTCCGGAAAGCGGTGTTGGCCTATTCCGGCGGACTGGACACGTCGATCATCATCCCCTGGCTAAAGGAGAACTATCACTGCGAGGTCGTGGCGTTTGCCGCCGATGTCGGGCAGAACGAGGAACTTGACGGCCTGGAAGAGAAAGCACTCCAGACTGGCGCGGTCAGGTTGTACGTCGAAGATCTGCGCCACGAGTTCCTGACAGAGTATGCGTTCCCAACGTTGCGCGCTGGCGCACTCTACGAGCGGAAGTATCTGCTGGGTACCAGCTTCGCCCGGCCGATCATCGCGTCGCACCAAGTGGCAATTGCAAAGAAGGAGGGAGCCGACGCGCTCTCCCACGGCTGCACCGGCAAGGGCAACGACCAGGTGCGCTTCGAGCTGACCTACCAGGCCCTCGCCCCTGAAATGCGGGTGATTGCCCCCTGGCGCGAGTGGAACATCACGTCGCGCGAAGATGCCATCGAGTACGCGCAGGAACGGATGATCCCAATCCGCGCATCGCGGGAGAACATCTACAGTCGCGACCGCAACCTCTGGCATTACTCACACGAAGGTGGTGTGCTGGAGGATCCCTGGCAGGAACCGCCGGCTGACATCTTCGGCATTACCGTAGCGCCAGAGGAGGCTCCAGACACGCCGCACGAGTTGACGCTCTCATTCGACGAGGGTTGGCCAGTTGCCATCGACGGCCAGAAGCTCAGCCCAGTTGATCTCCTTGCGCAGCTCAACGAGCTCGGCGGCAAGCACGGTGTCGGGCGTATCGACCTGGTAGAGAACCGCCTGGTCGGGATGAAGAGCCGCGGAATTTACGAGCAACCAGGCGCGACGATCCTCTCGACGGCCCATAAGGAGCTCGAATCGATCACGCTCGACCGCGCGACGCTCCACTATAAGGACCTCGTCGCCCAGCGTTATGCGGAGCTGGTATACGACGGGCTGTGGTTTACGGCACTGCGCGAGGCGCTGGACGCATTCGTCGATGTGACCCAGAAGCGAGTTTCCGGCGATGTGCGGTTGCGCCTGTATAAAGGCAACTGCATCGTCACCGGCCGGCGTTCGCCCTATTCCCTGTACTCGGAAACGTTCGCCACGTTCGGCGCGAGCGCTGTCTACGACCACTCGGACGCCAAGGGGTTCATCACTCTCTTCGGACTACCACTCAAGATCACCGCGTTGAGCAACGCGACTCAGCAGCACGCTGCCGGGGAAGCGTAACCGAACATCACCACGCGCCTTGTACACGCCGAAGGGCAGCCCACAGTGTGTACAAGGCGCGCCCACTGCGCGATCCCGTATCCTTAGCAGATTGACGCAGCGCGCAACTCCACGGCAGGCCAACCGAACCTCGGAGAAGGACCGCAACACTATGGCGAAAAAGCGCAAGACGCAGGCCGCGCAACCAACCAACGCGACTCGTCGTCAAGCGACAGCACCTGCAACCTCCGGCGCCACCGAGAGCGCCGTCTCCAGCAAGTCTGCTGGCAGCATGTCCGATCGACGTCAGGATCGTGCCCGTGGGAGACGTGCCTCAATCGAAGCGCAACGCAGGCGCAAACGGATACAACGTATCGCGCTGATCTCCGGTGGTGTGCTCGTCCTCGCCATCGCCGCGTTCTTCTTCTTCCGAGATTCGTTCGAGGAGCCGATCGAACAGATTACGTCTGGCGTAGCCACCGCAAGTGACCCAGGCCAGTTCATACCCCCGCAAAGCGCCAACCACGTTGGGCAGGGTACGCGGGTCACCAATTACCGCTCAAACCCTCCAACATCCGGCGACCATTACCCGTCCACCGCTCGCTGGGGGATTTCCGACGTCCCGCTTCAGGATGAGTTCATGGTCCACAACCTTGAGCACGGTGGCATCATCATCCAGTATGACTGCCCAGAAGGCTGCCCTGAGGTCGTCCAGCAGCTCACGGAAATCGTTAGCCCGTATCCGGTGAAACTGATCCTGGCGCCTCGTGAGAATATGGACCACATGATCGCCGTCACCGCCTGGAGCCGCCTGTTGACGCTCGATGAGGTCAATGTTGAGCAGATTCAGGCCTTCATTGATGCGTACATCGATCGTGGGCCAGAAAAGATCCAGTCAGAGACGGACGCGTTGCGGGCTGCCGGGTTCTAGGCGCAGCTACGAAACGGGCAACCGATAACGTACACGGCGCCTCGGTGTTGTGCCGTCATATGACGGAGACTCTTCGAAGACCCCGACAGGATGATCTACCGCCTCGACCATACCCTCACGCACGAGCGCCTGCAAATGGGCTGGCACTTGCTGCAGGTCAACTGTCGGGGACATTGCTTCCAGCCAGCGCAGTAGCTCGGCCTCGGTCAGGCCAGGGTCGTCGGCCACGCGCAATGCTTCGATAATGCGCCCGCGCGCGAACCGACTCGTCCGCTCGAACGGGACGCGTTCACCGTTGGCACTGCGGGATAAACCAGCTAGCAGCGTTTGGATCTGACCAGTTGCCCGACACCAGCGGCGGACCGGACACGACTGACACGCCGCGCTGCGCGCCTTACACAACGTCGCGCCTAGTTCCATCAACCCCTGGTTCCAAACATACCCACATCCCGGTGGCAACGCTGCCTGGGCAATCGTCTCCAGCTCACGTTCACTGACAAGCCGTTGTGGGACATCCGGGCCTACCGCAACGCGATGGATCACCCGCCGGATGTTGACGTCGGCGAAAGCAACGTCCTGTTCATACGCAAAGCATGCTACAGCGCCTGCCGTGTATGGCCCAATGCCAGGTAACGCCTGCAGCTCCTCGACAGAGGAAGGGACAACGCCGCCGTGGCGCTCGGCAATTGCGGCGCATGTGCGCTGGAGATTCAGTGCCCGCCGGTTATAGCCCAGCCCCGCCCAAGCACGGATCACCTCAGCGGGTGATGCCGCTGCCAATGACGCAACCGTCGGGAACTGTTGCAAGAATGCCTCGTACTTTGGGACAACCCGCTCCGCCTGGGTCTGCTGGAGCATGATCTCGCTGACAAGGATGGCATATGGGTCGCGCGTTTCTCGCCACGGCAAACGGCGCGCGGTTCGTGTGTACCAGTCACACAAAGCGTCTTGAGCTTCACTGGGAACCACCGGCATGATCCTCCTCGCGCAAGTGTAGCGTCACCACCCTCCCCAGTCGCACTTACTAGCGACGCATTGAGCGATGGTTGTACCGGCTGATCTTCCGGCGTATGATCGCCTGCCGGTGGGGCAAAAGAAGAGAGGCGACTATGGCAGGCGAGCGACGACTGCGTGTGGGACTCATCGGGGCGGGTACGATCGCGTTCAGCGCACACCTACCGGCGATGCGCAAATTGCGAGACCACATCGAGCTGGTTGCGGTTGCCGATGTGCGCATCGAAAACGCCGAGCGTGCCGCCCGCGAATACGGCGCGGAATCCCACTACGGCGACTATCATGAGTTACTCGCACGCGAGGACCTCGACTTCGTCGACATTTGCACCCCGGAGTTCCTGCACGCAGAACAAGTCGAAGCGGCCGCTGCTGCGGGAATCCACGTCATTTGCGAAAAGCCGATGGCAGCCAGCGTCGATGAAGCCGACCGCATGATTAGGGCCAGTGAGGCAGCTGGGACACTGCTCATGATCGCCCACTCGCGCCGCTTTACCGGTCGCTACCGCAACATTCGCGCAGCCATCGAGCGCGGCGACATCGGCGAAGTGCGGTATGTTCGCGAGAACGAGCGCCGGCCGCGCGCGATGTATGACGGGCTCAACCTGGGCACGAACTACTGGACACCGGAGCGAGGACGCTCCTGGCTGACATTAGCTCGCTTCTCACAGGGCGCCGCGTTGGCCAACGCGGTACACGAAACCGACCTCGCTCGCTGGTTTATTGGCGTCGAGCCAACTTCGATCTACGCCGAGGCTCGTATCACTGAAGACGGCGCCGAGGTGCCCGATATGATTACCTACACCATCTCCTTCGCAAATGGCGCTGTCGCTGCCGCCGAGGTCGTCAACCAACTGCCGCGTGGCTACCCATACTTTCATATGATGGAAGTCATCGGACGCGAAGGCCGCATCCGCGCGACCGACCCGATCCAGAGTCCGTATCTCAGCGCCGATGTCACCGGCATCCAGCAGCCGGTCAACTTCCCTGCGCTGTTGCACGTCGATCAGGCCTACGTCGAAGAACTTTCCGCCTTCATCCGGTCAATCCGCTTCGGCGACCCGCTGCCGATCCAACCGCGGGAGGCACGCGGAGCGGTAGAGCTTTCTGTCGCGGCTGTCCGTTCGAGTCAAACCGGCCAGCCGGTGGCGCTTCCACTGACGTCGTAGGAGACACGATGCACGCACATAACTGGACCATCACCGGAGCCGGACCACTTGCCGATGGCTTGCGAGCCGCAGCACCGTACATCCCCAGCGACACACCAATCACCATCGATACGGACGGAAGCGCCGGGCCAGATGCATGGCGAACGGGACAGGCACTTCTGGCACCAGGCTCCAGCCGGTACGCACCCTACTACGCCGCGTTTGAAGCGGTCGAAGAGCTGAAACGCACGGTCGACGAAGGCGCCACCGGCAAGGTGTACGGGGTATTCGGCTCGCACCGCCTAACGCGCGATACCAGTGCCGCCGATCTCGCCCGTGACGGGCTGCTCCCGCTCGTAGCGCTTGCGCTCGACATCGTGACGGATCCGGTCGCGCGCGTCTGGGCCACGAACCCATCTCTGCTCGTTGAACGCGATGCGTGGTTTGTCCACCTGCGGACGCAATCAGAAGTATTGTTGACGTTGGAAGCGCTCGCCTGCACCGAGCCAAGCGCCGGACCAGAGCTCCTCATCGAGGTGACAGCCCACGACCGCGTTTTGCGCGCCGAGCCGATGCGCCAGGCGGTGGTCGTCGAACCGCTCGGCAAACCCGCACAGCATTTCCCGTGGTGGGAGGACCTGAATGAACGGTTCTTGAAGCTCGTCATAAACCGGCGCCAGGCGGGCTTGCGCAATGATAGTCAAAGGCTGCGGACAGTCTGGGAGGCGATCCAGGCGTCTGCTGCATCAGGACAGCCGGTGACTCTCTGAACCAACCGACGCGATGAACTC
>QEUZ01000229.1 GCA_003577355.1 Chloroflexota bacterium
GCGACGACGCGCCCACCTCGGTGGGGGCCAATCGAGCGCCAGGTCAACCCTCCGAGCACATCAGCCTGCAACGATGTTCCTGCCATTTGCCCTCCTCCTACGCTTCTGCGCTACAACCTCTCGACCGTTCCCTGGCATATATGTTGTCCGAACCGCAACTTACCCGACCGCAGGCAACCCGCGCGCAGCCACGGCTTCGTTGAACGCGTGCACATCACTTGCGATGAGCGCTTCCAGCGCGGCCATCTGCTCGTCCGCCTCACGGCGAAGCTTCTCGAAGACGTCAAGCATCTGCTTCGTCGGCCGTGTGTCGGAGCTGCCGGCTCCGCCTCACGGCGAAGCTTCTCGAAGACGTCAAGCATCTGCTTCGTCGGCCGTGTGTCGGAGCTGCCGGCCATCACCGTCAACAGCGCGAGGCGCTCGTTGATCCCATTCGGGTAGAGCAATGGACTCGCGGCCTTCGGCTGGCACAGCACTTCCTCGATCGCGGCCAGGCGCTCCTTCAAGCGCCCGGCCAGTGCGCTGACTTCCGCATCGTTGATGCGCTTCTCCCAAGTCGTGATCTGTGCTGTCATTGTCTGAATGCGCTCGACGACGCTGTGGACCTCGCTCACCTTGTCACGCACTGCCAGCAGGAAGTCGAACTGCTGTTGCAGGTCCTCCTGCGTGCCAGCCACGCGCGGGTCAGCCTGAATCTCGAATGGAACGCTACAGCGCGTGTCACCTATGGCAAACTCGGCGAAATAGCGCCCTGGCACTGCCACCGGCCCCAGCAATGCATCCGGCTGCAAGCCGACAGGCGCACCGCTGGTGGTCGGCACTGGCTTGGCGCTGGGGTAGCGCATGTTCCAGATGAAGCGGTTCATCCCCACCTGCGCAGTGGCGCGTATATCGCCGGCCACCGCCTGCGCCTTGTCGCTGCTGTATGTCCGCACCACGTTCCCGCCGGCATCGCGGATGGTGAGCGACAACGGCCCTTCCGGCTGCGCACCGATCCAGTAGTGGAAGATCACCCCATCCGGTGGGTTCTTCCCGGCATCGAGGAAGATCGTCTCAACCTCGCCAGTTGGCTTGGTCCGTTGGTAATTCGTTACGACGATACCCCCGGCGCGGCCGTAGCTCTTGGCATCGACCGAGGCATCACCCATGCGGCCATAGGTCTTGAAGCGCTGGGCCGGGCGTGGAGTGAAGACATGCAAAGCAGCCGCAGTCTGCTCGGCTGTCACCTGGTGCAACGGGCTCAGGTCGTCGAGGATCCAGAAACTGCGCCCATGGGTTGCTGCGATCAGGTCCGTGCCGCGTACGAGGAGATCGTGGATGGGGCAGACCGGTAAGTTTGCCTGCATCCGCTGCCAGCTCCCACCGTCATCGAACGAGACGTAGACTCCGCTCTCGGTGCCGGCATAGAGCAGCCCTGCGCGCGCGGGATCGGCGCGGACGACGCGGGTGAAGGCGTCGCGCGGGATCCCGGCGTCGATCCGCGTCCAGGTGCGGCCGTAGTCCGAAGTTTTGTAGAGGTAGGGCTGGAAATCGTCGTGCTTGTAGCGGGTCGCGGCCACATAGGCAGCGGCAGGATCGTGGGGCGACGGCTCAATCACGCTGATCAGCGCCCACTCCGGCAAGTCCGCAATCGACACGTTCTCCCAGTTCCCACCCCCTTCGGAGACGTGGATCAGGCCGTCGTCCGACCCAGCCCAGAAGAACCCTGGCTGCAATGGGGATTCGACAAAGCTGAAGATCGTGCCGTAGACCTCCGCCCCGGAGTTGTCGCGGGTGATCGGCCCGCCAGAGGGCTTCAGCGTTTCCGGGTCGTTGCGCGTCAGGTCAGGGCTGACGACTTCCCAGCTCATGCCCTCGTCGGTAGAGCGATGGACGACGTTCGATGTGACGTAGAGCACGTTTGGGTCATGCGGTGAGAAACAGATTGGGAAGGTCCACTGGAAGCGATAGCGGTGCGACTCCGCGCCGCGACCCGAGCCTTGCACTTCCGGCCAAACCGTAATGACCCGCGTTTCGCCCGTGCGATTGTTGAAGCGGATCAGCCTCCCGTTCCCTGGCCCACTCCCAATTGCACCGGCGAACACAATATCCGGGTCGCCTGGCTTGAGTGCGATATAGCCGCTCTCGCCGCCGCCAGGCTCGTACCATTCCGTCTGGGTGATCGCTCCCCGTGCTGAAGCGCTTGGCACGACAAGCGCGGTATTGTCCTGCTGTGAGCCGTAGAGCCGGTATGGTGTCCGGTCGTCGGTAGTGACGTGGTAGAACTGCGCGGTCGGTTGGTTCTGGATCGACGACCAGGATAGCCCGCCATTGAAGGTGACACAGGCGCCGCCGTCGTTGCCTTCGATCATGCGCAACGGGTTGCGTGGGTCGATCCAAAGATCCTGATTGTCGCCATGCGGGGTTGGGATGGCGGTGAAGGTGCTACCGCCATCGACCGATTTCCACATCTTCAGGTTGAGCACATACACCGTCTCCGCGTCCTGCGGGTCGGCGTAGATGTGTGTGTAGTACCAGGCACGCCGGCGCAGGTCGCCAAGTTCGCTGAGCCGTTGCCAGGTTGCGCCGCCGTCGTCCGAGCGAAAGAGCGCGCCATCCTCCGCCTCGATCAACGCCCACACCCGGTTCGTGCGGGCTGGCGAAGCGGCGATCCCGATCTTGCCGAGCGTCCCGGCAGGCAAGCCGGGGTTGCGCGTCAGTTCAGTCCAGGTGTCGCCACCGTCAGTCGTCTTGTAGATCGAACTGTCTGGCCCACCGCTGACGAGCTTGTAGGGATAGCGCTGGGCTTCCCAAATCGCAGCATAGAGGATGCGCGGGTTATTCGGGTCCATCGACAGGTCAATGGCCCCGGCTTTCGGAGAGCGGTACAGCACCCGCTCCCACGTCTTGCCGCCATCGCGGGTGCGGAACACGCCGCGTTCCTCGTTCTGGCCCCAGACGTGCCCAAACGCCCCGACGTAGACGATGTCAGGGTTACTCGGGTGGATACGGATACGTGAAATAGCATGCGTGTCGCTGAGGCCCATATGGGTCCAGCTCTGCCCGCCATCGGTGCTCTTGTAGACCCCATCGCCATGCGACACGTTGCCGCGGATGCGGGTCTCACCCATGCCGGCCCAGACGATGTTCGGGTCGGCATCGGCAATTGCCAGCGCCCCAACTGCCGAGAGCTTGAAATAGCCGTCGGAAACGTTCTCCCAGTATTGCCCTGCATCGGTCGACTTCCAGACGCCACCGGCGCAGGCGCCGAAATAGTATGTCGCCGGGTCGGTGGGGTGTCCGACCACAGCCGGAACACGCCCGCCACGGTGTGGCCCGACGCACCGCCATTCCAATGACCCAAATGCTCGCGGATCCAATGCTCCCGCCTCCTCACGCGGCTCCAGCGTGGTCGATTCGCTGCCTCTCGTTGTACGGGAGACGCCGCCAGGACACACGCCGGCCTCGGCCAACCTCCGAGGTAGTGTCGCATAGGTTCAGCACGGCGCGCAGGACGGGCAGAGCGCACCAGCGGCTAGAGCATCACCAGCCGCGCGGCCAGGGTCAGCACCAGCACGATCGCCAGCGGGCCGACCACGCCGTAGATGCCAGCCAAGCGCTGCTTGAACACCGGGGTCAGCGCGAGGGCGACAATAGCCGAGAGGCCAAGGACCCAGTGGTACCAGGGCGCTGAGTACTTATCGTCCATAATCAGGATGAAGCCGACCGCCACCTGGATCGCCAGCAAGCCGTGGGCGATGCCGACGAGCCAACCGGGCGCCGACTTGCCCTTGCGGCCCAGAATCAGGACCACTGCGATAACGACGGCGTAGATCAGGAACAGCCCTTCGCCGATCCCCCGGTGAAGTTCAAACACTGTGCGCTCCTATCACACACTTCGACATCGCCGGCAGGAGTGTATCGCGTCTTGTGACGTGGCTCACAAGTCAGCGGTGCAAACGGCTGCTACTGCTGCGCCAGTGCCCCCATTTCGGATTCAAACGTGTCGCGCGCCGGCATGCCTCCGGCCAGCGGCTCGAGATAGCGCCGGATCGCCAGTGCCACAGCTGCGCCCTCGCCTGCCGCCGAGGCCGCCTGCTTGGTGCTGCCCGAGCGCGCGTCCCCAGCGGCAAACACCCCCGGCAGGCTCGTCATGAGCGCCGCGTCGGTGCAGATGAACCCTGCTTCGTCGAGGTCGACCAGTCCGTTCACGATAGCAGTGTTCGGCCGCAGCCCAATGAAGACGAACACCCCAGATGGGTGCGTTTCCAGCGTTTCGCCGGTTTCCCGGTTGCGCAGGACGACCGTTTCCAACGCCGCGTCGCCCTGAAACGCTGTCGCTTCGACGTTGCTCAACACGGTGATCTTGGGATGTTCCTTCACCTTCTCGGCCACAACTTTGCTGGCGCTGAGCTCCGCGCTGCGGTTGGCAATCGTCACCGTGCGCGCGAAGCGGGTCAGGAAGATGCTCTCCTCGCCAGCCGAGTTCCCGCCACCGATCACCAGCACATCCTTATCACGGTAGAACGCTCCATCGCATGTAGCGCAGAAGTGCACACCAGCGCCAATGAACGCATCCTCGCCCGGCACGCCGAGGCGCTTGTAGGTGGAGCCGAGCGCCAGCAACACCGCCCAGGCGTGGTATTCGCGGCCGTCCGCCATCCGGACGCAGCGGTAGTCCCCTGCAGGTCGCACCCCGGCAACTTCCTGCGCTGTGAGGATCTCGACGCCGAACCGCTCCGCCTGGCGGCGCAGGCGCTCGGCAAACTCGGAGCCGCTGATCCCCTCAGGGAACCCAGGGAAGTTATCCAGGCGCTCGGTGACCCCAGCCTGGCCGCCAACACCCGCGCGTTCGATGACCAGCGTGTCGATCCCCTCGCGCGCGGCATAGAGCGCGGCGGTCAGCCCCGCCGGCCCGCTGCCGACAACGATCAAGTCGTAGAAGTGACGCTTGGCTGTGAGCTGCAAGCCGAGCTTGGCCGCCAGTTCGGTGTTCGACGGCTCGATGAGGGTGCTGCCGTCTGCAAAGACAATTACCGGAATGATGTGTTTACCGTCATTCACGCGCTCGACGAACGCCAGCCCCTCGGGGTCGCGGTCGATATCGGTGAACGTGTATGGCACGCGCTGCTCGCCGAAAAATTGCTTGGCCCGCTTGCAGTCGCCGCACCACAACGTGCCATACATCCTGATCGCCTGGTCGTCCATGTCCTGCCCTTCGCCAGCTCGCCAACTCCACCACAGGCAGTCTCGCAAACGCCGCGCAGTGTTACACGTCGGGCGGCGGACGAGGGTCTTCCGCACGTCGAGCATGCCGAACACATGTCGAACGATCGGGGTCACAACGCGCCAGGTCGTGTTCCGGGACGCAGCCGATACTGGCTCGCCTCCCTGTCCTGTGTTCGCACGAGCAGCGGCGATTTCCAGAGATCCCCGCGCGCCAGGCTCGCTCGGGCTATCATGGCCGCCTGGAATGTACGGGGCAGGAGGATGTTCATGGCGGTTGAATGGTCGGGTCTCAAGGCGAAGCTCAACGAGGTCGGCACGGGAGGTATCGTCGGGATGTGTGTGGTCGCCCCAAACGGGGAACGCTGGAGCCACAACGGTGACCGGCAGTTCGGGGCGGCGAGCACCGTCAAGATCCCGCTGATGGTCGAAATCTTCCGCGGCATCGACCGCGGCGAGCGTACGCTGGCCGACCCCTACGTGCTTCGTGACGAAGACCGCGCTGCCGGCAGCGGGGTCATGCTCCACATGAGCGCTGGCGACACACTCACCCTCTGGGACCTGCTCTACTTGACGATTTCAATTAGCGACAACACAGCGACGAACCTGCTGATCCGCATGGCTGGCATGGATGCCGTCAACGCAACGATGCGCGAGCTGGGCATGCCGAATTCGGTGTTGGCGCGTGAGATGAAGGGCCGCCCGGCCATTGAGGGAGAAGGGGAAAACTGGGCCACCGCAAACGATTACGCCAACGTCATGCTCTCGATCCTCAACGGGACCGCCGCTTCGGCAGATTCGTGCGCGAAGATGCTCGACCTGCTGTCCAAACAACAGAATGCGCGGCGCATCGCCCGCTACCTGCCGGAAAGCAGCGACATCCGCTGGGGCAGCAAGACCGGGAGCGTCACGGGGGTCACCAACGATGTTGGTTTTGTGACCTCGTCCGCTGGGACGGTCGTCATCGCCGTCTTCTGCGAAAACTTCCCGGACCAGCACGTCGGGGAATATGTGATCGGCGCGCTGGCCCGAGCGGCCTTCGTGGCGACTGGGGTGGTCGAGCCAACCTACACCAGCTAGTGGAGTGACCAGCGACCAGTGACGAGTGACCAGTGGTGTGATCGTCCTTGTCTGAAGCGCTCTTCTCTGACGGAACGAGCGACGTTGACCCGACAGTGGACGGTGGTTGGGACACTAGCGGTCCAGCAGCTCACGCGCGGCAAGGCCGATGCGGCGCACCCCTTCGTCGATCGTCTCGTGCGGCAACGTCGGGTACGACATGCGGAAACCGGGGTGCGGCACAGGCTCTGGGAAGAAACACGAGCCGGGATAGAAGCCAACGTGATGGGCCAGCGAACGCGCCAGGAGCTCCTCTGAGGTCAGGGAGCCAGGCAAGGTCACCCAGGTGAAGAACCCGCCCTCCGGCGTCGTCCACCGCACGCCGGGGGGCATTTCCCGCTCGAGCGCGGCCAGCATCTGGTCGCGCTGCCGGCGATAGAAGGCGCGCGCCTCCAGCAGGTGGTGGTCGAGCCAACCATCACTCATCGTGCGGTAGACGGCCCGTTGCACGAACTTGTCCGATAGCAGGTCGACCGCCTCCTTCGAGTTGGCGATCGGGTCGAAGATCTTCGGCGGCACGACCATCCAGCCCATCCGCAAGGCAGGGGCAAGGGTCTTCGAGAACGTACCCAGGTAGATGATGTCTTCGTCGAGCGCCCGGAACGGCTGCGCCGGTTCAGCGCCAAAGTAGATTTCGCTGTACGGGTCATCCTCGATGATCGCGACATTCGCCTCACGCGCCATCGCAGCAATGCGCTGCCGGCGCTCCTGGCTCAGCGTCACACCGGTCGGGTTCTGGAACGATGGCACGGTGTAAAGCGCCTTCGGGCGAGGTGTGCTGTGGAGCAGTGGCTCCAACTGGTCGGGGTCAATACCCTGGTCGTCAACCGGCGCGATCAGGTAGCGCACTTGGTAGGCATCGAAGGCCTGGATCGCCCCGAAGTAGGTCGGGCCTTCGACGATTACGACATCGCCGGGGTCGAACAGCGCGCGCGCACTGAGGTCCAGCCCCTGTTGCGAACCGTTCGTAATGAAGACGTACTCTGGGTCAACCCCGGGCACACCCCGCGCTGTCATGCGTTCGGCGATCGCCTCGCGCAACGGCAGGTACCCGTGCGGCTCGCCATACGACGACAGAATCTCCGACGCCTCCTCCCAGGCATCGGCA
>QEUZ01000230.1 GCA_003577355.1 Chloroflexota bacterium
TAGAGCATCACGCCGACGGAGCCCTTCATGTCGGAGGAGCCGCGCCCGAAGATGCGCTTGCCGCTTGGGGAGAGGGTGCCTTTGAATGGGTCGGTCTCCCAGCGGTCCGGGTCGGAGATCGGCACGGTGTCAAGGTGGCCGTTCATCGCCAGATACGGCGGCCCGCCTGACCCGATCGAGGCGACGACATTCGGCCGGCTGGGGTCGAGCGCCGTCACGACATGCTCGATGCCTGCGCCCTCGAAGAACCCCGCCACATGCTGCATGATCGCCAGCTCGTCGCCGCTCACACTGGGGATGCCAATGAGGTCGGTGACAATGTCGATCAGTCGTTCGCGGTCAATCGCGTATGCCTCGGTCATGAAACACCCTCACCCTTACCCTCGCCCGTCGCGACGGGCGAGGGGCATGCTTAGCGACGTTCGCTTGCCTGTTCGGTCACTTCTGAACCTGCATGCGGACCCACCCTTGCCGACCCAGGCTCCCCTCTCCACGTCGGGAGTGGTTAGGGGGTGAGGCCATTAGGCCCGCGTGCCCATCAGACGTTCAAAGCGTTCGACATTCAATTGGAAGATGACAGCGCCGCCGACTTCAACTTCGAAGTTTTCCGGCATGTAGAGCAGGCCGGGTTCGAGCGCCGGGGAATACGGCACGGCCATCTGTTTGCGTCGGCGACAGACCCGGCGGATGATCGAGATGACCTGCGGCACCTGGTGGTCTTCAACACCGCAGAGGATGCTGCTGTTCCCCATGCGCAGGAACGAGCCGGTGCTGCCAACTTTGGTGGTGCGGAATCCGTCGGCAACGAGCGCATCCGTCAGGTTTTCTGCGTCCTCGTCCTGGACAATCGCGATGATCATCTTCATGAGGCCGCCCTCTCTGGCACTCATCGCTTGCGTTTCTGTCCGACAGTATAGCGGCTTTCGGCTCGCTGCCGTTGGTCGATCTCAGACTAGGGCTGCCCGTGGCGCTTCGACCAGTGCATACGAGAGGACTTCGTCCATATGGCTGACGAGGTGGAAGTCCAGCCCATCGCGGACGATCGGCGGTAGCTCGGTCAGGTCCTTCTCGTTGCGCTTGGGGATGACCATGCGGGTGATCCCGCCACGGTGCGCCGCCAGCGCCTTTTCCCGTAGCCCGCCGATTGGCAGCACCTTCCCTCGCAGGGTGATCTCGCCGGTCATCGCGGTGTCCTTCCGGACGCGCATGCCGGTAACGGCGGAGATCAGCGCTGTTGCCATCGTCACGCCGGCAGACGGGCCATCCTTCGGGATCGCGCCTGCTGGTACGTGAATGTGGATCGAGCGTGTGTCGAACAACCCTGGTGGGATGCCAAGTTGACTTGAGCGCGAGCGGGCATACGAGATTGCAGCACGTGCCGATTCCTGCATTACCTCGCCAAGCTGGCCGGTGAGGATCAGCTCCCCCTTGCCTTCGACAACGCTGACCTCAACAGCCAACAGGTCCCCGCCCGCTCCCGTGACAGCGGTTCCGGTGGCAACGCCTACTTCATCCTGTTCCTCAGCCAGGCCAAACTCGAAGCGCGGGATGCCGAGATACTCGGGCAAGTCCTGTGCGTCGATCAGGTGCGAGTCGTTCTCCGGGTTTTCGGCGATGCGGCGCGCAACCTTGCGACAGAGTGCGCCAATCTCGCGGTCGAGGTTGCGCACGCCAGCTTCGTGAAGAGGGCATCATCGGTAATCGCCAGCATATCGCTACCCAAGCCGTGCGATTCGCGCGCCTTCGGCAACAGGAAGTGGCGGGCAATCTCCAGCTTTTCGACCTCGGTATAGCTGGAGACTTCGATGATCTCCATGCGGTCGCGCAATGCGGGGGGAATCGGCTCCAGCAGGTTGGCTGTCGTGATGAAGATCACCTGGGAGAGGTCGAACGGCACTTCCAGGTAGTGGTCGGAGAATGAGTGGTTCTGTTCTGGGTCGAGCACCTCCAGGAGTGCGGAAGATGGGTCGCCGCGGAACGCGTCGGAACCGACCTTGTCCACTTCGTCCAGCACCATCACTGGGTTGCGCGTCTTGGCGTCGCGCAGGGCTTTGATGACTCGCCCCGGCATCGCGCCAACGTAGGTGCGCCGGTGGCCACGGATCTCTGCCTCGTCGCGGACGCCACCGAGGGACATGCGCACGTAGGAGCGGCCCAGCGCGCGGGCAATAGAGCGCCCCAGGCTGGTCTTGCCAACCCCTGGCGGACCGACGAAGCAGATGATCGGCGCTTTCATCTTGTTGCCGGCCAGCTTGCGCACCGCAATGAACTCGAGAATGCGCTCCTTGACCTTATCGAGGCCGTAGTGGTCTTCATCGAGGATGCGGCGCGCGGCGGCGATATCGATATGGTCTGGCGTTTCGATTGCCCAGGGAAGCTCGGTGAGCCACTCCAGGTAGGAGCGGATCACCCCGATTTCCGGTGAGAAGGGATGCTGGTGTTCTAACCGGTCGAGCTGGTTGAGCGCCTTTTCCTTGACTTCCGGCGGCATGTTGGCCGCCTCGATCTTCTCGCGAAACTCGTTGGCGAGCGCTTCTTCGTGGGACATTTCGCCAAGTTCGCGTTGGATCATGCGGAGCTGTTCGCGCAGGATTACCTCGCGCTGTTGCCGGTCGAGGCCTGCTTGGGCTTCGCTCTGGATCTGATGGCGGATAGTGAGGAATGCCAAGCGCTCCTGCAGCATCTGGCTGAGACTGCGTAAGCGTTCGATTGGGTCGAAGATTTCCAACAGCTCCTGGCGGCGGGCTGGTTCGAACTCGGGCGAGAAGGCGATCAAATCGGCCAACCACCCGGGTTGGTCGACGCTGCGCACCATCGCCAGCACTTCTTCCGGCACATTCGGCATCATGCTGATGTACGACTCGACCTGCTCGTGGACATGTGCGACGACCGCCTTGGCTTCCAGCGTGTCGGGGATGGCGTCGTCGAAGCGTTCGACCACGGCGATGGTGTACGGGTTGCGCTGGTGGTAGCCGCGCACGACCCCGCGGGCAACCCCCTGGATGATGATGTGGGCCGGGCCGCCTGGGCGAGTGATCTTATGTCCGACTTCGGCAATTACGCCGACTGCGCAGAGCTCCTCGGTATCGACCAGCAGCCCAAAACTGGTTGGTTCATCAATGGGCGGTTCCACATCGTCGTCGCCTTCGCCGTCGGACTGGTCACGGGTGGCGAGCACGAGGATCAACCGGTTACCACGGATGGCGTGGTCGACGACTTCGGTCTCTTCGCCTTCGTCCAGCGGATACGGCAGTGACATATGCGGGAGGAGGAGGGTCTGCGGCATGATCAGCGCCGGCAGGAGCAGCAGTTCACCGTGCTGCTCCTCCTCAGGTGCTGCTTCTTCTGGAACAGCCGGGGATGGTGTCGTGTCCAGCGCTTCAGGTTGCGCTGCCGGCTCAATCGTTGCCGTCTTGCGGCGTGGAGGCATGACGGAGTCCTCGAATCGACGTGTGCTCGCGGCAGGCGAGCTGATGAATACGTGCTTGAAATCTGATGCTCAGCATACAGCCCATTCCAGCGAAGAATGAGCGGCATGCAAGGATACACCCTGCGGCACGGTTTCCGGCCCGATCAGGGATCGCGCGCCTCGTCCAATTCTGCGCCGTACAGCTGCTCTAGCGTGGCGCGTACCACTGGCCAGTCGTATCCCCGGCGAGCGAGATAGCCGGAGAGGCGACGCCGTTGCGTTGCTTCATCTAAGCCATGTAGCGACGGCAGGCGTTTGCGGGCCAGGGCCAGGGCGTCGTCGAGTTCACGCAACGCGACGTGTTCGATGGCTTGGTTTACAACCTCGCGCTCAACCCCCTTCGTGCGCAGTTCCGCTTCGAGCTTGCGTCGACCGCGCGGGGCGTGTTCGACCCGGTTCTCGACCCAGAATTCCGCGAAGGCGCTGTCGTCGATGTAGCCCCAGCCGCGCATCCGGCTGAGCGCGGTATCAACCGCTTCAGCGGTGAACCCGCGCCGGCGCAGGCGGTCGCGTACTTCGCGTTCGGAACGGGGCCGGTAGGCAACGAAGTGTAGTGCGGCGGAGGTAGCCTGCTCGGCTTCCGCAATCGTAGCCAGCTCGCTGATGGCGGCGGCGTCAAGCTCGACGCCCGCGTGCAACCCGCGCTCCAGCACAGTGATGGCAGGCAGGGTCAGCGCGAACTGTCCGTCGACCTCAAGGATGACCTTCTCCGGGTCGCGCCCGAGTGGTTTGATGCGCGTGATCGTGCCGGGCCGGAGTCTGGCGGCGATCGATACTAGTCGGCGGCTGCCGCGTTTGGGTTGGGCCAATAGTCGTACTCCATGAACCGGGCGGTGCGAGCGGCAGTTTCCGCGCCGTAGAGGCGCTCCACGATGTGCAGCGACATGTCGATCCCTGCCGACACCCCGGCCGACGACACGACTTCGCCCGCATCGACCCAGCGTATGTTCTCCAGCACCGTGGTGTTGGGGAACATGTCGCGCATGCGCGCGATGCTGCCCCAATGCGTTGTCGCTTGCCGGCCGTCCAGCAAGCCCGCCTTTGCCAGCAGGAAGCTGCCGGTGCAGACCGACGTTGTGATTTCGCTCTCGCTGGCTACTCTGGAAATCCAGTCGATTGCGACTGGGTTGTCGATCTCACGGCGGGTGCCGTAGCCGCCCGGGACAACCAGGATGTCGATTCTCGGTGCGGTTGCAAATGTGTATTCCGGCGTGACCCGCATACCGGCGCGCGCGATCAGTTCCCCCGGCTGTTCCGCGACGGTGAAGACGTTGAACAAGCGGTTGCCGTCGTCATCGGTTGCCGCGACAAACGTTTCATACGGCCCGGCAAAGTCCAGCAGTTCGGCATCCGGGAAGATCATGATCGCGACATTGCGCATGCGACACCCCTTCGTTTGGCAATTGCCCTACGGCCGGTGCAGGACGACCAGATGCTGCAGTTCGTACATCGCGAAACCGAGCACCAGCATCAGCCCAAAGTAGATTGCTCCAACCGACAGCCGGTCGCCCAGCGGCACTTGGTAGTAGGTATCAGTCCCCTTGCGGCTGCGGACGGCGTTCCACAACTCGGGTGCGCCGAAGAGGAGCACCATCAGGAGCAGTGGGTTTGGACGGGCGATCAGGAACAGTACGGCGGCAGCGTAGCCGACAACCCAGATCCAGCGTGAAACTGCGCCGACGATCCGGCCACCATCCAGGGGCAACACCGGCAACAGGTTGAAGAGGTTCAGCAGGACGCCGATGTAGGCCAGCACCAGGAAGATCGTGTGGCCGTCCAACATGTAGAGTCCCCAGGCCGCCATTGCCCCGATGGAACCGATGACTGGCCCACCAAGGCCGACATAGGCCTCCATCACCGCATTGCGCGGCAGCTCCTTCATGCCGATGAATGCGCCCATAAATGGGATGAAGACCGGGGCTGTTGCTGGCACGCCATACCGTCGGAGCACAAAGACGTGCCCCATCTCGTGGATGAACAACAGGACAACCAACCCAACTGCGAATTGCCAGCTGAAGGCGAGCGCGTAGGCCCCGATGCTGACGACAGCAGTAAAGGTGGTGGTGAACAACGGCACGCTCTTCACCGCTGCGAAGATGATCTTGAACTTGGTCGCAACGAAGAGCAGCACCGCCGTGAATGGCGCAAGCCACCCTCGCTTGTTGCGCGTTGCAGTGCGTTCAACCGTACCTTCGTCGGTGACGCGATAGTCCGCTTCGTGGATGTCGCCTGTTGCTCGATCCCAACGTGGATCGGAGACCATCGATGTATTCTCGTTTTCTTTCAGGTGCAGGTAAGCCCGCGACAACGGTGTCGCCGTACATGCCGCACTCGTTGTAACGCCTCAGCCCGCTGGTTCGTTCCCAGCCTTGCGTCGGGTCGACTCAATTCTATCATTCTACCCGTGCCTGCTTGGCACTGGCGCGGCACGACGCTCGCTGCTCATGAGGAGCACTTCCAGCAGCTGGCGGGTCGTGCGCTTGGCGAACGGCATGCGCTCATCGCTTGGGCCGACCCCGACACAGGATGGGCAGCCCTCGGCGCATGGGCAGCGTTTTACGTGCTCCAGCGCCGCGCGCAACAGCAGGTCATGCACCTCATACAGGCGTTCGCTGAAGCCGATGCCGCCTGGCACCTTGTCGTAAATGAAAACCGTTGCGCAGTCAGTGAAGGGCGACTTGACCTGCGAGTAGACGCCGAGGTCGCGCGGGTCGCACATCAGGTACAGGGGAGCGATGTTGCCGAGCAGGTTCGCCAGGCCGGTGACGGCGCCATGGAGCGTCACCTGGTCCATACGCTCGCTCAGGTAACGCGGCAGGTTCATCCAGTAGGCGGAGGTGTGCATCTGTGACTCCGGCAGGAAGACCTTGCCCCAGCCGAGGTTCTCGTGGGTGTGCAGGCGGATCTTCTTGAACTGGGTCACGATCGCGGCGACGAGGATCTCACCGTGGTGACGTGGCGCGTCTGCCGGGCCGGCGCTAAACTGCTCAATGACCTCAACGCGCACCGAAAGGCTCGCGTCGGTGTAGTGCTCGACATCGACCGGATGGACGAACGCTTTCTTCGTCTCCCAGTCCAGCTCATCGACATGATACTGCTGTCCATCGTGGATATAGACGGCGTCGGTATGCACCAGCATCGGCGCGGCGAATGTGTCGATCTCGCCGATGACGCGTGGCTTACCGGGCTGGCTGGTGTCGATGATGACGACGTTATCGCGGGCGGCGGTGCGCAGTGACACATCTTCCGCCGGGTACGACTCGGCCATCCAGTGCCAGGCGCCGTTGACTTCGTGGAGCATGCCGATGTCTGTCAGATATTCCAGTGCGTCGGTTGGCTCGAAGCGTCCGAAACCATCGCCGCGCCGGAAGGGCAGCTCGAAGGCGGCGCACTTGATATGGTTGACGACGATCAGCAGGTTGTCCGGGTTGATCAGCCCGCTTTCCGGGGAACCTTCGAAGAAGTAGTCGGGATGCTCGATCACAAACTGGTCGATTGGCGCGGATGAGGCGACCAGGACAGCCAGCGATGCGCTATCACGACGGCCGGCGCGCCCTGCCTGCTGCCAGACGCTGGCGATTGTGCCAGGGTAGCCGGTGATGACGGCAGCATCCAGCGAGCCGATATCGACGCCCAGTTCAAGGGCGTTGGTGGAAACTACCCCGCGGATCGAGCCATCGCGCAGCCCGGCTTCGATCTCGCGGCGCTGACCGGGGAGGTAGCCGCCACGATAGCCGCGCACGGCGGCCTTCGCCCCGATACGCGCCGGCAAGGCCTCCCGCAAATAGGTCAGCATCACTTCGGCAGTCACCCGCGCCCTGGCGAAGACAATGGTATGGATGCCGGAACGGATCATCTCGCTGGCAAGGGTGCTGGCCTCTAATACAGCCGAGCGGCGGATGCCGAGGGCGCGGTTGACCACCGGCGGGTTATAGAAGACGAACTCGCGGCGGCCGCGCGGCGCGCCGTTGCGTGCCACCACCTGGACCGGCGCTTCGATCAGCCGTTCGGCCAGTTGGGCCGGGTTGGCGATCGTGGCGGAGGCGAGGATGAACTGCGGGTCCGAACCGTAGTGGCGGCAGACGCGGCGCAAGCGACGCAGCACATTGGCGACGTGCGACCCGAATACCCCACGATAGCCATGCATCTCGTCGATGACAATGAACCTGAGGTTCTCGAACAGGTTGTGCCACTTGGTGTGGTGCGGCAGGATGCCGGAATGGAGCATGTCTGGGTTGGTGATGATGATGTGACCGGCCTGGCGGATCAGCCGCCGCTCGGCAGCTGGGGTGTCGCCATCGTAGGGGTAGGTGCGGATATCGCCGCCCGTCGCTTCGATCAGCGCCTGCAAGCCGACATACTGGTCTTGCGCTAGCGCCTTGGTCGGGAAGAGGTACATTGCCCGCGCAGTTGGGTCGTTCAGCAGGCGGTCGAGCACCGGCAAGTTGTAGCAGAGTGTTTTGCCGGATGCGGTTGGGGTGACAACGACGGTGTTGGCGCCGGATTGGACCGACTCGTAGCTCGTCGCCTGGTGGCTGTAGAGGCCATGGACCCCCCGCTCGCGCAGCGCGCGTTGCAAGCGCGTGTCGAGCGCCGCCGGGAACGGCACGACTTCGGCTGGTTGCGCCGGTAGCGAGCGCCAGGCGGTGATATTGGTGGAGAAGCGTGTGTCGGTGCGCAGCCGTTCGATGAATTGTTCGACGCTCACCCCACGGCTCCATCCGCGAATCCGCTCAGATGTTCTGTACGGTCAGTATAGCAGGCCGCTCCCACCGGATGACCCCTGGTGCTCCGGGGCGTAGAGCGTGGCGAGCGCCAGCAGTTGCTCGCGCAAGCGTGCCCGCCAGTGTTGCGGCTTAAGCAGCTCCGCACCTGGCCCGAGCCAACGAACGAGTGCAAAAACGCCGTCGGGGTCGACGTCGTTGAATGTCAACACCGCGCCTCCGTTGGCGGTTTCCTCGTAGTGCATATGGCCGTAGTACCAGTCCTGGGCGAGCCGAGAGCGCTGTTCGGCGGTGACGGCGATCTGCACGATGTGTGACTCCTTCGCCCAATCGGCCATGGCTTCTCGCAGCCAGCCACGCCCAAGCAGCGAACGGATATCGAACCCCGGGTGCGGTTCGACCCTGTTGCCCAAGCTGATGTGTTGCACACGATCGGCCCGAAACAGAGCTCGGTCGCCGCCAACTGGGACACCGGCCAGATACCAGCGGTTACGGTCCCAGAACATGCCGAGC
>QEUZ01000231.1 GCA_003577355.1 Chloroflexota bacterium
CCGGCTGGGCGGGGTTCGGCCGGGCCGGCGCTGGCGGCATCAGGCGGCCATCCTGCGCCAGGGCATCGAGCAACCCGACATCCAGCACGCGGTCGGCAACCAGCAAAAAGCCCTCGTCGGACAGGCGAGCATCCGCACTGCGGCCTACCTGCTCGAACGCCTCGGCCAACTGCGGCTCCTGCCCCTGCACAGCAGCAGCAAGCTGGCGACCCAGCTCCAGCGCATGGGCGTCGCAGCGCCGGACATCATCGGCCGCCAGCACAACAAAGGTCGGCGACCACAACCCACCGCGCAGTTCCAGCAGGCCGTAGCGTTCCAGCAAGGTCAGCGTGGCATGCAGGTCGGCCAGGGCTACGCCGAGGGCCGCCGCCGCTTCCCCTGCGGTCGCGCCCGCACGCAGCCGATGAAGGAGCGGCAGATGTTCCGACCGCAACACGGCATACGGGTTCGCCGGCCCAGCGACTGCCAGATGCAAACGGTTATCCGAACTGGAGAGCGGTGACATGCCGGCGCACCCTTCTCGTCGCGGACCAGCGCTCTGCCCACCTGGTCGGGCGCACCAGCCCTGCGCCAGAGTATGCACGCTCGCGGTACGCCATTGAGGGCTCGACGGGTCAGGACGCACGTTGCGGCAGATAGCCGATCAGCCGCAGGAAGGCCTCGATCTTCTCCAACTCCCAATCGCTCATGTCAACCTGTATACTGATGGCTGGGCGACCAGCGCCCGCTCCAATAGCCAGGCCGTCTTCCGGCAGCGCCCCTTCTGCCAGCCAGCTCGGCAACGGCGCACCCGCTGGGTACACGGCGGCGGCCCGCCCGGCGCGCTCTGGTGCAGCGCCCTCCGGCATAGCCGGAGCGGGCTCGCTGCGGGCCGCGACCTTGGCAAAGGCTTGGCGCAACCGGGCGAAAGCGTCGGGCGAAATGTCGAGACGCGTCGTCTGGCCACGCACACCGCGCCGGTAGGTTCCCAGCCCGGCTTCATCGCACAGCCGGAAGAAGAGCGTGCGCGCTTCTTCCACCCGGTTACGTGGCTGGCCCAAGCGCATATCGACCTGCCAAATGCGCTCGACCCACGGGCCTTCCAGTTGCTGCAGCTCGTCACCGAGCGCGCGTTCCAGCGGCACGCGATACGGCCGGTAGGCGAGCAACACCTCGCTCAGGGCCGCGCGCAGCTCGGCTGGGTCAGTTGCATACACCAGGCGGTCGCCGGCTTCGGTCAGCCGGACATCGCCAGATTCGCCACGTTCGATCAGGCCAAACTGCTCGAGCGCGTTAAGCGTTTCGCGCAGGCTCTCGCCGCCCCCGAAGCGTGCTTCCAGGGCAG
The DNA here is from genome assembly GCA_003577355.1 of Chloroflexota bacterium. Taxonomy (GTDB): domain Bacteria; phylum Chloroflexota; class Chloroflexia; order Thermomicrobiales; family CFX8; genus CFX8. Next base: position 1,325 of record QEUZ01000231.1, read on the forward strand.
CGCGCTCGGCCCCTTTCCCCTTGCAATAGTCGAGCACACCGATGAGCTCACGCCAGTCAGTTCGATAGGGCAAGGCAACGTCGATTGCCATGGCGAGGTTCCAATCTCCGCTCATCGTCAGCACGCCGGACAACTGTGGCCACACCTTCACGTGACGGCCCAGGCGTTCAGTACCAGCACGCACGAACCGTCACGCGTCACAGTATCGCGTGCCACGTCATATTCGTCAAGTAGCACGTCCACGCTGGCCACAATCAATACGTCAAGCGGGTTTAGTGCCAAACCTACGTGCCGAGTATCGCACGCGCGTAATATTCCGCAAGTGTGACGATTATTGAGTTGATGAATCACGAGTGTTATTGTACGTATGGTCGAGCGGCACAAGCCGCTAGAGCGGAACGGGTGGACGAGGCGCACGATGTCGCGGAGGGCCCAGCGACAAGGCGCGGCCAGCAGCCACGGCAACGAGCCGCGCAGCCAGCAAGTGCAAGCGCCAGCAACCGGCGGCAAAGCCGCGCGCCAGATGCGCGCTGGAGCCATGCGCCCACCCACCGGGCCGGCGTCGCACGCCCAGGCTGCAGGCGCTGCCGACCCAGCGCCTACCCCCTCGCGCGCTGCGGAGAGCGCAGCAACCGCACAGGCCGGAGAGGACACCCGCCGGCGCGGCTGGTTCTGGCACTGGAACAACGTCATCACCCAGTACGCCCCACTGCTCGGTCTCAAAGGGGTGGGCTTGCTCAACTCCTATACGGTCTGGACCGACCGCCGCGAGGAATCCCCGCACCGTGGCTACGCCTTCCCCAGCCAGCAGGCCGAGGCCGCCTTCTATGGAGAAGAGCGCTCCGAGCTGATCACGATCAACAAGATCCTGGTTGCGCTCGACCTGATCGAGATCCGCAAGGAGATGCTGCAACGCACCGATGCGCAAGGCCGGCGCTGGAAGGTGCCACACAACCTGTACCGGGTGAAAGACCGCCCCGACGGCATGGCGCTACGGGTTGACGATGTGCTACGCGTCGTCGAACTGGCCGAGCGCGACGATGATGTCTACCGCTATATCCGCCGCGTGTTCTCCAGCAAGTTCGCGCCGATCGACCGCGACAATGTCTGGCATACGATCCTGGCGGAGCTGGAAGGGGACCCGCGCTGGGAAGCGCTGCGCGCGCGCACGGCACAACGCGAGGCGAAAGCGAGCGCCCGCACCCGCGCCGGGCATGAGACACGCGCCGGCAGGCCGGTACAGGACCAGGCACGCGCAGTAATGACCACTGGTCAGATTGAGGGAGAGAAGGTAGCCGCTGCCGAACAGACAGTGTCGCGCGGCAATGGCCCAGCAACCTCTGTTGCCGAGGCCAACACAGGTTCTCGAACAGAACAGAGCGTTGTTCCACCGAGCAACAACGGTTCAGGTAGCGCTGTTGGACAGAGCAACGAAGGGATGGAGGAGGATGCGCTGGGCACTGTTGCCACGAGCAATCCTGCTGCGCAAAGCGCTGTTGGGCAGAGCAACACAACGTATGACCAATATGGCTCTACAACAACGACAACCACAATCCCTCGATCAGCCGGAACGCGCCAGAGGCTTGCCGCCGACTCAACAGCCGAGCAACCTGTCCGCCGCAACGTACCCGGCCCAGGCAGCAGCAACGGCCTTCACCCCTCCAGCGCATTCCCGCTGGCAGTGGGTACGGATCGCCTTGCGGGAACGCTCGACAGCGCAACGCAACCGAGCGCCTCACCAGCTCCAGAACAGCCCGCTGCAACGCCGCTGGAGGTGGCTCCCATGGCGCACGCCGAACAAGCAGGGCAGCGGCCAGACGCTGCGTCCGGATCCGCTCTTGGCGGCCCGCCTCGCTCAGCGGGCGGCCACGCTGCCTTCCGGGGTCTGGATCAGCCCCACGGCAATGGGCCCGTGGGCGATCCAAGCCCACTGGTCGTTTCCCTCTTCGAAGCCGCCAACGATCGCCGGGCCAGCCCCCTCGAGCGCGTCCTCCTTGCCGAACTGGAACGAGCTGCCGACCCTGCTGCTCGTCGCACCGGCTCCTGCGGCAGCGAACTCGTCGCGGCGGCCATCCGTGAGGCGGTGTCCTCCGGTTCCGCATTCGTCGCGCCGAAGCGTCTCCAAGAAATCGTCAACCGCTGGCTCTCCGCCTCCGATGGAGCAACCAGCGCAACCGTTTCGCGCGGTCCTGTTGCCGGAGCATCTGCTGGATCTGCCCAGCCGCTCCAACCCGCCGAACCTGCCGGATTAACCACCGCACAGCCCGTTGCCGAGGCCCCCGTTGCTGCGGCCACCGTGCGCCTGCCCGGGGGGCGCAGTGGCATTCGCGTCTGGCAGGACGTCCTTGCCGACCTGGCCGGGGTACTGGATGCCGAGGCGTTCGATCGCCTGTTAGCCGGCAGTGCACCGCTGCGCTACCGCGCGGGCTGTGTCGATGTGCAGGTGGCAAGCGACGCCGCTGCCGAGAAGCTTGCGACCGAGTACTACGCACTGGTAGCCCGACGCCTCAACGAGCGGCTACCCCGGCCAGTCGACCTCCGTTTCGTCGCGCCGCCCGCACCGCCCCAACAGCACGACATCCCTGCCGGAGCCGCCCTGCCAGATCCAGCGCTGGCCGAACCCGGCAGCGCCGTCATCTGCATCAGCCGTGCCGATGCCGACGCAGGACGCCAGCTGTGGCGCTCGCTCCTGCTGGAGCTTGGTGCGACACTTGCTCCCGACGACCGCGCCCGGCTGAGCGATGTCGTGCCGCTCGGCCAGGATCGCGCTGGGCGCCTGCTCCTTGGCGCGCCGACCCGTCACGTCGCTCGCTTGCTCGATACCCGCTACCGGGGAGATATCGAGCGTGCCTGCGCGCGCATTCTCGGCCGGCCATGTGTCATCCATCCGCAGGATCCCAGCGCGTGGATGGTCCTTCCCACCTAGCCCAAGCGACGTATCCCGCGACAGAACCGCCTTCGTGGGACGGCCTGCGGCTTACCCTGTGTTGCCGTCGAGCGGCGTGGTGCGGAGTGCGTGGATCACCCAGAGCGCCGCAGCGAGCATCATCAGGCCATTCAGCAGGAAGACCCAGCGAATGTCGACCGCCGCGGCGACGGCCGCGCCAGTGAGCGGGCCGATAAACCCGCCGGCAGACGTTGCCGCGGCGGTAAACCCAAAGACCGCTCCGCGCCGATGGGCCGGGGTGAGATGCGCGACCACGGCGTTGGCGCTGGGCAACACCCCGCCGATCGCTAGCCCGAACAGCGCCTGCAGCACGATCAGTTGCACCGGCGTTTGCACCAGCGCCATCGGCAGGTAGAGCAAGCCGACACCCAGTGACCCGGCGATCAGCACTGGGCCGTGGCCGATCTGGTCGGCGCGCCGGCCGAGGACTACCGAGGAGATGGCGCTGGTCAGCCCGGCGACCCCCAGGGTCAATCCGGAAAGGGTCGCGAGCTGTCGCGTGCTGTGGGCCAAGTGCTCGACGAAGAGCGGCATGATCGGCTGGACGGCGCTGCTGCCAACCCGCAGGACGAACATCACCGACACCATCGCCAGCAATGTCGAGCCGAGCAGCAGGGTGCGCAGGGGCGTCTCCCGCGTCTCTTCCACGCCGCCGCCACGCGCCGGGCGGGTGAACTGCTCGTGGACCTGCGTCAGTACGATCACCCCGCCGGTGAACAGCAGCCCGCCGGCAACGAGGAAACTGCCCCGGTAGCCGATCTGGTCGGCCAGGATGCCGCCGATGAGCGGGCCGAGCGAGGCGCCGGAGAAGACGGCTGTCTGCATCAACCCTAAGGCGAACCCCATGCGTTCCCGCGGGGTGGTGCTGGCCACGAGCGTGGTCGAGGCGATCACCGTGCCGGTGAAGGCGCCTTCCACGAAGCGTAACGCGAGCAGGTGCCAGGGGCTGGTTGCCAGCCCCATCAGGCCGATCGTCAGCGACCCGGCGAACATTGCCCGCAGCACCATCGGCTTGCGCCCATAGCGGTCGGCGACCATGCCCCACAGTGGCGCCGAAACGGTCATCACCAGCGCGCCGCCAGCGTTCACCAGGCCGGACCATAACGCCTGGCTGGCGAAGCTCTCTGCCCCGAGCTCTTTGAGGTAGAACGGCAGGAACGGCGCCCGCAGGCTGAAGCCGATGATCGTCAGCGTCTGGGCGACCCAGAGGGCATAGAGGTTACGTTGCCACATTGCCGCCCACCGGCCCGTGCAGCGTGCTGCTCAGGCTGCTCAATGGCCGGGTGTATCCTGCACGTGCACCTGTCGTGCCGCCATCGTGCTCCAGCCCCTCTCGTTGCCCACCGCCCAGGCTGGACGACGGTCACTCCCCAAGCGCTCCAACGACGACAACCATCCTGCCGTCGTGGACCGAGACAGCGTCAACGCGGTAGCCGGCGCTCACCAGCGACGCGGCGATCTCCTCATTGACGGCTGCTTCGAGCTCGTCCGACGGCGCCAGCAGGCCAAGCGGGCCGTCGATGTCACCCCCATCCAGCACCAGCGAGCCGTTTTCGACCCGCAGGTCGGCATCATACGACCCGCTCAGGCCGTATGCACGCAGCTGGACCGAGACGCCGCCATCGACCAGTTCCACCGCGACATCATCGAACGGCCCCAGGTCGCCGTTGGCAGCGATCCGCTCATTGATCTCCGCCTGGGTAACCGTGATCTCTCCCGTGACCGCTTCCCCATTGGCGGCGCTGAGGCTGGTATGCGTGGCAAGCTGCCCACTGATCTCCTCCCGCACGCCGCTACGGATCTGCGCATCCGCCGCATCAAGCACCATCGGCTTGATCAACGCGTTGCTCGTGACCATGAAGAGCACGGCCACAATCGCCAAAGTCGTCGCAAGAATGCCGAGCGCCACGAGACAACCGGAGAGCCGGTAGCGCCCTCGCCTTCCACGCCGCGCATCTAACGGGTAGTCGGGATAGAACGCTCCGTTGTCGGAGACGTCTCCGTCGGTCGTGGGGACGATGCTCGGCCCACCATAGCCGGAACGCAGGTCACGGTCGGCCGCCCCTCTGGTGAAGGCCATCAGGCAATTGGCGCAGCGGCGTGTCCCGAGCGCATTCTGCGTCCCGCAACGCGGACAGATCATCCAACATCCATTTCGTGTGCACACGTGCCGCCAGCTGCGGCGCCCCTGCCCAACTCTACGCATCCTGAAAGCCAGCCGGACGCCGCATGGCAACGCCGCGCCACATGGCAGTTCCATCCGCGTGGACGCGGGACTATACGTACATAGATTCAGGAGCGCTGCAAGAACGTACGTACAGATCGCTGCAAGAGCGCGTCTCTCCGGATATAATCAAGCGTACGTACGCCGTCCGAACACCTAGTGGAGGAATCCATGGGACGCGAGCGTCAGTGCATCGCACGCTACGGCACAGCCACCTCAGCCGGCACGTTGCATCTGGACACCGATGAGCTGCGCTTTCGGGGCGAGTTTCGCCAGCGTATCCCGCTTGCGTCGGTCAGCAACGTCGCTGTCGCTGGCGACATGCTGCTCGTCACGACTGCAGAAGGCGAGGCGGCCTTCGAACTCGGCACACAGGCGGCCTGCTGGGCAGACGCCATCCGCAACCCACCGACGCTGTTCGATAAGCTCGAGGTGACGCCGGACAGCCACGTCGTGGTCCTTGGCCCCACCGACCCAGCGTTCATCACCACGCTGCGTGGCCGCACTCCGCACGCCATGCTCGCCGATGCAC
>QEUZ01000232.1 GCA_003577355.1 Chloroflexota bacterium
AAGTCGACTTGCGGGGTGGTCGGCTTTTCCGGCGTGTCTGGGAGCTTCGTGCCGGCTTTCGTGCCGCCGTCCATCGCGTCCATCGCTGCGTTGGCCCCGGCCGCGAGCATGACGGCGTCGACGGCCAGCTTGAACGTGGCGCTGAGGGCGGCCGCTTCGGATTCTTGCTGGTTCGCCAAGCCTTTGGCCGGGTCGACCGTCGCGTTACTGGCGTTCCAGACTTTCAGGCGCATGTCCATTTGCGCAGCGGATTGCACGAAGCCAGCAGCGGCCGAGAGGAACTGTCCACCCGGGACGAACAGCAGCCCTACCTGGATCGCCAGTGACCCGGTTTCGTAAATCTTGTCGGTTGCAGCTTTGTTCTGGGTCATCTGCTTGAGCTTGTCGGCTAACCCCTTGTTCTTGCCGGTGATGCGGGACAGGTCGATTTCGACGCGGTTGCGCAGGGTAGTGAGGCCCAGCAGGAAATCGGCGTCCCCTTGCACGACGTCGGAGCGCGCCGATCGGATGGCCTTGCGAGCGGCGTCCAGCTTCAGCAGCATGTCCTGGCGGATCTTCTCGTCGTTTTCCGGGCTGGCTGGTCCGGCCAGCAGGCTGCGGTCGTATGGGTTGTGCTTGTTGATGCGTGGAACTTTGGGGTCGAAGTCGGCCGGCACGTTGGCATCGAAGCGCGTCTTGGGGTCCTGTCGTTCGACCATCATCGCCAGTAGCGGGGAGTTGCTGAGGATGTTGTTGATGCGCTGCTTGATGTCGTCCTGGTCCTTGCGGAACCCGGCGATCCACTCGGTGCGTTTCTTGGTCTGGCCGTTGTAGGTCACGTTCCAGTCGGTGATGAGGCCGAGACCCTGCTTTTTCTTGGCCTCCATCATGTCGATCTGCGCTTCGAGCTCGGCTTCCTTGTCCATCAGGTCGCGATAGATCACCCCGCCGCGCCGGCTTTCGTCGATCAGGCGTTTGGCGTCTGGGGAGATCCCGCCTCCTTGCCCACCCTGCGGACCGCCCGGTACGGGCTGGAACTTCTCGGTCAGGTCGGCGGCGAACCTCTCGTTCGACTCCAGCGTTTCCAGCCCGCGAGCCCGGAAGTAGGAGATGATGAACGACTCGTACTGTTCTTCCGGGATGTCGATCTGGTCGGGCATCTTCGGTTTCTCGCCCGGCTTGGAGCTATCGGGCAGGATACCGGCGATCTGCTTCATGTCCTCGGCGGTGGCCGGTGTCGGTTGCTTGGGGTCGGTTTGGAAACGCGCCTTGGCGGCATCCGGTTCGATCTCCACCCCCAGTGGGAAGGTGTAGCCGTTCATGCCGGTGATGCCCTGGATCCCAGCGCTGGGGTCGACACGGTAGACGTAGTCGCGGCCGGACCACCAGTCCCATTCGGTAATCGTCGGGTCGGTCACCCGCAGCTTGTGCGAGCCAGGCCGCAGGCGAGCAGCAAAGAAGAAGCCGTCTTGCTGGAACACCGCTCCGCCGTTGACGGCGACTGTCGATGCGAAGGCGATGGCTGGGCCGGGTGCATCAAACCCGTAGCGCTTCGGATCGGTTGACGGGCGCGGTACGACCTCGCCGAGGTAGAAGGTTTCCGTAACCGCTCCCTTTGTCGCGCGCTGGTTCTGGCTGTTGAAGGTGACAGTGGCAGCCGGTTGCCCGGTGCGCGCGCTGGCGTTGTCGAAGGCCTGCTTCTCGCGCTCTTCGCGCTCCTTGTCCGGATTGGCTGCGGCATTTGGGTCGGCCGGCGGGGGATTCGGAGGCGCTGCTGGCGGAGGTGGTTGCGGCGATGTCGCATCGCGTTGTACCAGCCCGCCTGGCGCTGCGTAGGCCAGCGGCGGTTCGCTGGCTACGCCGGCTGCCTCCGCTTGCTCCACCATTGTCGCGACCTGTTCGGCCTGGCGTTCCGCGCTGCTGGCCACGTCGCTCACGCCCGTTGCCGTCGGTGGCGGAGCAACGCGGTTCTGTGCGACATGGGTTAGCTCGTGGGCGACGAGACGACGGCCGGTGCGTTCTTGCGGGCGGAACTGACCCGCGCCGAACACGATGTGTTGACCAATGGTAAAGGCACGCGCGCTCATCCGCGCTGCGCTGTCGCCGGCAGCGCTGCCATTGTAGATGCGCACGTCGGCGAAGTTATGGCCGAGGCGCTCCTCCATATCGCCGCGCAACCCCTGCGGCAGCTCGCTGCCCGGTTCCGCCTGGCGCAGCAGTGCGAGCTCTTGGGCAACGTCAGGCTGTGGCGCGCGATGAGGCGCGGCCTCGGTGCCCTGTTCCCGGCGCAGTCGATCTTTCGCGAGCGTGGCAGTCAGCTTTCGGCTATGTGCGGCTACGATGCAAGCGCTGCGTGTATTGGCATTCTACTCGACCCACTTCAGCCGAAGCGCGCGAACTGTACCGTCTTCGCCTCAACACGCACTCGGGTTTCTTGCATCTATTGGTTGGTCACAACCAACCAGCAATTTCCCCATCGGTGAGGGTCTTTTCCAGCTTGGCGTACTCGCTGCGGGCCGCGATGAGAACGTGCTGCATTTGGACCGGCTCGCCGCGGTCGGCGGCGATGAAGGCGGCATTGAGTGCGATGTTGCGAATGCTGCCGCCGGGGATGCTGAGGCGTGCCAGAAGTTCGGGGACGAGGCCATAGGTCGGCGTGTCGGCTGGGAAGATGCGCCTCCAGATTTCGGCCCGCTGCGCGGCATCTGGAAAAGGGAAGTGCACGATGAAGCGGATGCGGCGCATGAACGCCGGGTCGAGCGAGCTTTTCATGTTGGTGGTCAGGATGGCGAGGCCTCGGAACGCCTCCATGCGCTGGAGCAGGTAGCTCACTTCGATATTCGCGTAGCGGTCGTGGCTGTCCTTCACTTCGCTGCGCTTGCCGAAGAGCGCGTCCGCTTCGTCAAATAGCAGGATCGTGCCGCCATCCTCGGCAGCGTCGAAGACTCTCCGCAGGTTCTTCTCTGTCTCACCAATATACTTGCTGACCATGGCGGATAAGTCGACGCGGTAGAGGTCCAGCCGCAAGTCGTTGGCCAGGACCTCAGCGGCGGTCGTCTTGCCCGTGCCGCTTGCGCCGGAAAACAGCGCGCTTATGCCGAGACCCCGCGTCCCCTTCTTTGCGAACCCCCAGCGGTCGTAGACGATGGCCCGCCGCCGCACGTGGATCGACACCTCGCGCAGGATCTCGATTTGTTGCTCCGGTAGCACAAGGTCGTCCCAGTGGGCGGCAGGTTCGATGCGCTGAGCAAGGTCATCGAGGCGGGGGCGCGCGAGTACGCGGCTGGCGTCCCAGGCGACCTCGGTGGCAGCGCGCAGGTCGCCGCCGAGAACTCGGCCCTGCGCTTCAACCCCGGCTGCGGCGATGCCGGCGGCGCTTAGGTCGAACTGTGTGACCAGGTGTTCGAGCAGGTCGTCGTCGGGCATGGCATAGCCGTTCAGTGAGGCGCGCCAGAGCGCCCGTTGCTCGGCCCGGTCCGGCTTGCGTGCGTCGATGGCCAGGGTTGGCCGGCGGTAGCGCATGCGCTCGCGCGTGGAAACGAGCACTGGTGCATCGATGCGTTCAAGCAGCAGGTCGAGCAACCCCAGCCGTTGCGGGTCGGATGGATCGAGCCGGTCGGCATCGAGCAACAGCGCGGACGAGCTGAGGAGGGCTTCGCGGGTCCAGCGGCGCGCGAACGCTTCCAGCTCGCCAAACTGGTTGGGCAGCGCTTCCAGTGGCGCGCGCCACAGGCGCAAGCCAAGCCGTGCGCAGGCGGCCACCGCAATCGCCGGTTTGTCGCCGTGCTCGGGACCACAGAGCTGGATCGCCGGTAGCACCTGGTCTGAGCGCGAGGCACGCCAAGCGTCGGCAATTTCGCAGGCCAGGCGCTGTTGCGAGGGGGAAATCGGGCCGTCGCCGCGGACCGACTCGACGTAGCTGGTCAGCCGAGCGTCGAGGTGCGGTGATCCGGCCAGTTCGTGGAGGATGCGCTCGTCGATACGCAACGGTGCATCGGTGATCGAGAAGGATGCACCCAGCTCGATCAACTCCCAGCGGCGTAAGGGGCCATCCGGCGTGAGCGCACTCCAGTGCGCGCCGGGCAGCGCGGCCAGGGCGAGGCCGAAGCTCGGCGCTGGCCGGTTATCGGCCCGCATGCCTGCCAGCAGGCTGGAAAACGAACCGTCGAGCTCCTGTGCGGCACAGAGTAGCAGGATATCCGCTTCGAACTGTGAGAGGCCAAAAGCGACGCGCAGCCGGTCGAGGATCGCCGGAGGCCCAGTGGTTGGCCGAGCGGCGTCGAGCATCCAGAGCAGGTCGTCGCTGGCGTCACTGGCTGGGTCGCTGCGGCGGTTCAGCAGCTCGCGCAGGCGGGCCAGCCCAGCTGCGATATAGCGCTGGTTGGCGACGAGCCAGTCGCCCAAGGCGCTATCGGCTGCCGGCGGGAGTTCAGTCAGCATCGATCACCACCATCGAGACCTTGTAGGTAACCGATGGCCGGTAGCGCGCCTGCAAGGCCGACCAGAGCTTGGAGACATCCTCCATGCTTTGGAACTCCGGCACGACCTCGATATTGCCGACCCAAGCTGGCCCTTCCGCAGCGCCGGCAACGGCGCGCGCGATCCTCGACCCAGCCGCGCCATTTTGGCTCATGGCAGCCAACGTGGCCCGAATGCGCTCCTCGCTGAAATGCGCTGCTTCTCGAAAGACCTGTACTGCGTAGCCCAGCAGCACTTCCTGCTGCAAGTCCTGTGCGCCATAGGCAGAGAGCAAGTAGTGCAGGTCAAGCGCGATACCGCTGGCGCCATTCGTCCCGCCCGCCCGGCCGCCCGGTTCCCCGCGCCAGCGCGTGTTTGGCGTCACTCGGTAAAGGAACAGGTTGAGCTGCGGTCGTTCCTCGCTGCCGACCTGGATGCGGTCTGGCGGCAGGGCGGTGACGATGACATCGCCAACGATCGAGGCGATGTCACGCTGGACGATGCGGTTGTCCAGCAGGTCCTTCAAGACTGCGGTACAGGTTGCGATTGCCAGTGAGCTGCCGCCTGCCATGCTCCACCACTCTCATTTGGGTCGGAAGGTTGCTGCCGGCGGTCAACGGCTTGGGAAGTCGTGCGGCAATACGAACGAGCAAGCGGACGGAGTGCCCTGAGGAACACGATGGTACGCATGAGCGACGCCCGCGTCAACGCGAGGCGGCGAGTGCAAGGGGGTATGCCTTGCACCCGACCGCTGAAGACCAGCGTCCTATTCGCTTGCGAAACCGGCGATGACCTTGACATCGTTCGTGGCTGCCTGTCGGAGCATGTTGCCGTCGCTATTGCAGACGAGGAAGCGCATTCCCATGTCGTACCAGCGCTTGAAGTCGCGGGCGTCGCGTTCGACCATGCCGGTGGCGACACTGTGGCGCTTGCCGGCATCGACCACTTTCTGCGCCGCTTCCATGAAGATCGGCGCGCTGAAGTCGCCATGTATGCCCAACGAGATCGAGAGGTCCTGCGGGCCGATCAGCAGCACATCCACCCCTGGGACCGAGGCGATATCGTCCAGGTTGGCGATGCCCTCGGTCGATTCGATTTGCAGGACAACCAGCGAGTGCTCGTTGGAGGTTTCGACGGCAGTGCGCGCGTCCAGGCGCTCGTAGCCGTTGCGTCCATCACCGCCGGCGCCGCGTCGCCCGAGCGGCGGGTACTTCACGTAGCTGACGGCGGCTTCGGCCTGCTCGCGGTCTTCTACGCGAGGGATGATCACCCCTTGAGCGCCGGTGTCCATCGCCCGCGCAACGTCGGCGTAGGTCAGGTTGGTCGGCCGGACAATTGGGCAGATATCGCAGACGAGCGACATCTGGACCAGGCTGGAGATAGTCTCCCAGTTGGCCATGCCATGTTCCATATCGAGGAACAGGAAGTCGAAACCGGCCAGGGCCATGACGCGCACTGGGCCGATCGTCCGCATCTCGCCGATAATCGGGCCGGCGACCGCCTTGTTCTCCTTCAGGCGAGCCTTCACCTTGTTAGGTTGCACACACTGTCCTTTCCCATACTGCGTACAACGTACCGTCAGCCAGTTGGCTCAATCGTGTAGCCGGCTAGTTCTTCCACCAGGGTAATGTAGCTTGAATGGTCCAGATCGCCGCGCCCAGTCGCGGCCAGCGTTTCAAAGAACTGGGTGACCAGCGCCGTCACCGGCAGCGGCACGTTCTGCTCGCGGCCGGTCGCCATGGCGATGGCAAGGTCCTTGCGGTGCAGATTGACGCGGAAGCCGGGCTGGAAGTTGTGGGCGATCATCGACGCGCCGCGCAGTTCCATCACGCGGCTGGCGGCCAGCCCGCCGTTCAGCACCTCGATGATCTTGAGCGGATCGACGCCCGCCTTGGCCCCCATAACTAGCGCCTCGCTCACTGCGGCGTAATTGATCGCCACGACGATCTGGTTGCAGGCCTTGACGGTCTGCCCGGCTCCTGGCCCGCCGACGTGGACGATTGTCTTGCCCATTGCTTCAAACAGCGGCCGTGCGCGCTCGAAGTCGGCTTCCGATCCACCGACCATAATCGAGAGCGTCCCGGCGATCGCCCCGCGGTCGCCGCCGCTCACTGGTGCGTCGAGCGCGCTTGCACCCTTGGCCACCAGTGCGGCGTGCACTTCCTGGGCGGTGGACGGGGCGATCGTGCTCATGTCGATCAACAGGCTACCGGGGCGCAGGGCTTCGAGCAGGCCGTTCTCCCCGAAGACGACCGCGCGCACATCGGGGGAATCCGGCAGCATGGTGATGACGGTATCGGTCTGGGATGCGACCTCCGCCGGGTTGGCTGCGACGGTGATCGCGGCGGATTCCGCAGCAAATGCCGCCACGTCTGCCGCGTTGCGGCTGTGTGCGACGACCGCGTACCCTGCTTTCACCAGGTTACGCACCATCGGCTTGCCCATGATGCCCAAGCCGATAAACCCAACCCGCCGGCTTGCGCTCATCCAGCGTCCTCCTCTTCTGCATGTCGCTGCGTCAGCGACACAGCGCTCATCCCAGTGGTCTGCTTCCGGCGGGTAGCACTGCTTCTCCCCCATCAGTACC